>NZ_JBUEGC010000090.1:0-10808 GCF_054963655.1 Streptomyces sp. HSS9-12
TGGATATCCGCATGAAGCGGCAGGAGATCCTCAGCCGCCCCAAGCCACCGCATCTGTGGGCCATCCTCGACGAGTCGGTGATCCGCCGTGTAGTGGGCTCACGCGAGGTGATGCGGGAACAGCTCGGCCGGCTGCTGGAGGCCAACGAGTCCCCGAACGTCACGCTGCAAGTCCTGCCGTTCGCCAAGGGGGCCCACTCCGCCGCGATGGGTAGCTTCGTGATCCTCGGCGGGGCGGAGCCCACCCTCGATGTCGTCTACGTCGACATTCACGTCGGCTCCCTTTTCATGGAGAAGGTAGAGGAACTGGAGCGATACCGGCTTGCGTTCGACTACCTTCGCGCACAAGCGTTGGACATGGAGGACTCCTCCGCCTTGATCGAACGCGTCCGCAAGGAGATGTGATGCACGCAGGATCCCCGGCCATACCGAGCGACGCCTGGTTCAAGTCCTCGCACAGCGGGGCCGGCAACACCGAGTGCGTTGAGGCCGCCTTCCTGGCGGACGGCACCGCCGTGCGGGACTCCAAGGACCCCGGCGGTCCCGTCCTGCTCTTCCCCCGCGAGGCGTGGGCCGCGTTCGTCGCGGCCGTGCGGGACCGGGAGATATGACCGCCATCCCTGGGTCGTACGACCCAGGGATGGCGGTTAGGGTCAAAGTCCCTGATGTCCCTCGATGTGGAGGTTGTCGCGATGGCTGGGCGGATTCCGAGTTCTCTGGTGGCCGCCAGTGGGCTCGTCGGTGGGTACGGCGTAGCGCGGTGGACCAAGAAGCGGCCGCTCGGTGGGGTCGCGCTCGCCGCGGCCGGGACCGTCGCCGCACGGGACTGGCAGCAGAAGGCCGGCCGCCGGACGGCGGCTGCGCTGAGCGGGCTGTACGTCGCCGCGTTCGCCGGGTCGCACCCGCTGGCGAAGAAGATCGGCGCCTGGCCGTCCGTCTTCACCGTGGCGGGTGCCGTTGCGCTCGCGTCCTGGGCCGCCGCCGACCGACGCGCGCGTAGTTGGACCGCGCCGGCCTGAAGCGAGAGCCGCAGCGGCGGCCAGCTCCGTCACGCCGGGACGACCCGGATATCCGGCAGCTGCGCGCCCATTCTCCCTGCCAGTGCGCGCCGGATTGCCAAGATCAGGGGCGCCGGGTCCTCCCGGATCATCACCGGCGTCGCCGACAGGACCTGCACCCCGTGCGACTCCAAGACGTTGCGGCGCGCCATCGTGGCCTGCCAGGCCTCACGCGCGAAGTGGTGCTCGACCGAGTCGATCTCCAATGCCAGGGCCGCACACGGCCAGTACGCATCGGGCCGGGCCAGAAACTCACCGGCTGGGGTGTAGAGGGACGGGTTCCACAGCGGATCCGGTAGGCCGGCTGCTCGTACGGTGTCCCGCGCCTGGCCCTCGGCGATCGAGCGGACGCCCGCTACCAGTTCCTCGGCAGCCGCCCGGACCACGGGCCGACGCAGCAGCCGGCCGGCGCGCAGCTCGTCCAGCAACTGATCGGGGCGGCACCGGCCCGCCTGCACGACGCTCGCGAGCACGGCCCGTGTCACCTCGCCGTCCGCCGTACGGGCTGCACAGTCCGCGGCGGCGCGTGCCGGGCGGACGGCCGGGATGCCGTCGACACGAGCCGTCCGCGGCCAGCGGCGCGTACGCGTCACTCGCACGTAGTCCGCGTTCGGAAGCCCGCGCCCCGCGCCGACCAGGACGTCCACCATGCCGCCACGCTCATGCTCGAGCGCGGTCCGTACCCGGTAGAGCGCCAGGGCCGACCGGCCCGTGACCACAGCCGTCGTTCCCGACAGCGGATCGGCCGTGCCGTCCGCGGCGTACAGAACAGCGGCCAACGTCCGCTGGTGCGGATCGGGTAAGCCCGTCTGCATCAAGTACACCCGCGGCAGAAGGCGTTGCCATGGACCGCCCGGTGCGCAGCGTCGGTTGACACTGCTCCTGTGCAGCCCTACGGCCGCAAGTTGTCGTGTCGTGGCCAGGTTGCGCTGCCGGCGAGCGAGGCGGGCGAGGGCGGAGAGATCCGCATTGGTTGGTGTCGGCATACGGGCCCACTGCCCTGGGGCGGCTGCATACCAGCAACTCGTGGGCGATCCTCATCATTTCGTGTGTCATCCGGCGCCTGCAACGCAACCCCTCACACACAAAGCCCGCGCCCCCGGACCACGTCCTCGGACGCTCCCCCGGCCCCGAGGGCCCCACTCCCCTACACCCCCAGCCCCTGCGTCACCGTGTAGATCAGCAGGCCCGCCAGAGCGCCCACCACCGTGCCGTTGATCCGGATGAACTGGAGGTCGCGGCCGATGTGGGCCTCGATCTTGCGGGAGGTGTGCTCCGCGTCCCAGCTCGCCACCGTGTCCGTGATCAGCGACGTGATCTCGTCCCGGTACGTCGTGACCACGTGCACCGCCGCGTCCTCCAGCCAGCCGTCCACCTTCCCCCGCAGCCGCTCGTCCGACGCCACCCGCGCCCCCAGCGACAGCAGCCCCGCCCGCACCCGGATGCGCAGCTCGCTGCGCTCGTCCTCCGCCGCGGCCACCACCATCTTCCGCACCGCGCCCCACGCCGACGCGATCGTCTCCTGCACCTCGCCCCGCCCCAGCACCTCCGTCTTCAGCCGCTCCACGCGCGCCCGCGTATCCGGATCCGACCGCAGGTCCTCGGCGAAGTCCGTCAGGAAGCGGTCGATCGCCCCGCGCGCCGGGTGGTCCGGTTCGTCCCGCATCTCGCGCATGAAGCGCAGCAGCTCCTTGTGAACCCGCTCGGCGACCTTGCGGTCCACGAACCGCGGGGTCCAGCCGGGCGCGCCGCCCGTGACCCCCCTCGTCACCGTGCTGTACGAGCCAGTCGTGGGCCCGTACGCACACCAGGTCGACGATCCGGCGGTGACCGCCGTCCGCGACGATCTTCTCCAGCATCGTGCCGAGGCCCGGCGCGATCTCCTGGGCGTCCGCGCGCCGCGTAATCGCCTCACCGACGACCGCCTGGACGTCGGAGTCCCGCATCACCCGCAGGGCGCCCCGCAGGGCCGTGGCGAGCTCGGCCGTCACCCGGTCGGCGTTGCCCGGCTCGGCCAGCCAGGTACCCAGCCGGCTGCTGATGCCCACCGCCCGCAGCCGCATCCGTACCACCTGGGATGAGAGAAAGTTCTCACCGACGAAATCCCCCAGGGTGCGGCCCAGTGTGTCCTTCTTCGTCGGGATGATCGCCGTGTGCGGGATGGGCAGGCCCATCGGCCGGCGGAACAGCGCCGTCACCGCGAACCAGTCCGCCAGTGCGCCGACCATGCCGGCCTCCGCCGCGGCCGCCACATAGCCGCTCCAGGGCCCGGCCCCGGCGGACTGCCCCGCCTTGGCCAGCCAGTACACCAGGGCCACTGCCAGCAGCAGCCCGGTCGCGAACGTCTTCATCCGCCGTACGCCGCGCCGCTTCTCCTCGTCCAGGGCGCTGTAGGCGACGAAAGCGCCGTGGGGCACTCCGGATGGGGAGGCGTCCGGGTGGGCAGCCTTCACCCGACCGGCCGTACCAGCTTCGTCCGTCTTCGTCCGATCCATCCGCTCCACCCGTTCCAGCATCTTCCCCTGTGCATTGTCCATTACGGACTCCGGGAACGATCGGCGAGTTCCTGGCGTCTGTTACACCGGTACGGACCGAGCTCTGAGGGAATCCGGCCCCCGGCCGAGCGGAGTCCGGATCATGCGATCATGATGGGCCCGTCAGGCCGCGCCACGGATGCCGCCGCCGACCGGACGTCACACCTGCCAACGGAACCGTGGGGGTTCCCTTGCCCGAGGAGACACAGAGCATGACCAAGCGACACGGTTATGCCCTGCTCGCCGCGCTCGCGGCAGTGGTGGTCCTCATCTCCGTCGTGATATTCGTCGGACTCGGCGGCAGGGACGGTGCTCTCCCCGCCACCCCGGGCGAGCCGCGCAACTCAGCCGCCCCCGCCTCCGCCGGGCACTGGGTCGGCACCTGGTCCACCTCGCCGACCGCCGCCGAGCCGTTCACCCCCGATGGCTATGCGGGCAGGTCCATACGCAATGTCGTCCACACCAGCATCGGCGGCACCAGCGCCCGAATACATCTGTCCAACCTCTTCGGAACGCGCCCGCTGACCATCAGCCACGCATCGCTGGCCGTCGCCGCCTCCCCCAGCAACCCCACGGCCGCGCCGGGTACCATGCGCCGGCTGACCTTCGCGGGCAACCCGTATGTGACGATCCCCATCGGCCAGTCGGTCGTCAGCGACCCGGCCCGCGTGAACATTCCGGCTGCCGCCGATCTGCTGGTCACCACCTACTCACCGACCCCCTCGGGCCCGGTCACCTACCACCCGCACGCCCGCCAGATCTCCTACCTGGCGCGCGGCGACCGCGCCGAGGACCCGACCGGAACCGCCTACACCGAGCAGAGCCCGTCCTGGCGCTACCTCAGCGCCGTCGACGTACTGACCCAGGACTCCGGCGGCGCGGTCGTCGTCCTCGGCGACTCGCTCACCGACGGCATCACCTCCACCGCCGGCGCCAACCGCCGGTGGACCGACTACCTGGCCGAGCGGCTGCGCACCGAGCCCGGCGCACCCCGCTACGGCGTACTCAACGAGGGCATCAGCGGCAACCGCGTCCTCAACGACGGCGGACGCTTCCCGCCGAACAACCCCAGCGCGCTCAACCGCCTGGACCGCGACGTCCTGTCCCGTACGGGCGTGCAGGCCGTCGTCGTCGTTCTCGGCGTCAACGACATACTGCGGTACCCGCACGTCACCGACCCCGACAAGATCGCCGACGGGCTGCGGCAGCTGGTGCAGCGGTCCCACGCGCGCGGGCTGCGCGTCATCGGCGCCACCCTGATGCCCTTCGGCGGCCACCGCGGCTTCTCGCCCCAGCTCAACGCCGTACGGGAACAGGTCAACGCCGAGATACGGTCCGGCCGGGTGTTCGACGAGGTCGTGGACTTCGACCAGGCCCTGCGCGACCCGGCGCATCCCTGGCGGCTGCTGCCCCGCTACGACTCCGGTGACCATCTGCACCCGAGCGACCAGGGGTACCGCGCGATGGCCTACGCCCTCAACCTGGAGCACCTGAAGGGCTCGGCCCCGGCACGGCTCTGACCAGCGGACCAGGCTCACTCCCATGATCCCGACCCCCGCGGACCTCCAGCTCCGCACCGGGACCTACGCAGCCGGCCCTGTTCGCACCGCCCGAACGCTCTTACAGCACTGAACGGTCCGCGTACATCTTCGCGATCACATCCTCGATGGCCGGCTCCCGCACCGACAGATCCACCAGCGGATACTCGGCGGCCAGCGCCGCCACCAACGGCGCCGCGCTCCCCGTCGCCGGAAACGCCAGCCACTGCCGCGGCCCCTCCACCCGTACGGTCCGCGCCCCCGGAACCCCCCGGATCGGCGGCAGCTCCCGCTCCAGGTCGACCACCAGCATCCGCTCGCTCTCACCTACGGCGTGCAGCCCGTCCAGCCCGCCGTCGTACATCAGCCGCCCGTGGTCGATGACCATCACCCGCTTGCACAGCTGCTCGATATCGGTCAGGTCATGGGTCGTCAGCAGGATCGTCGTGCCGCGCTCGGCATTGATCTCCCGCAGGAACTCCCGCACCTTCGCCTTGCTCACCACATCCAGCCCGATCGTCGGCTCATCCAGATACAGCACCTCGGGGTCGTGCAGCAGCGCCGCCGCGATGTCACCACGCATCCGCTGGCCCAGCGACAGCTGCCGTACGGGCACCTGCAGCAGACCGCCCAGGTCCAGCAGCTCCACACAGCGCTCCAGATTGGCGCGGTAGCGGCCTTGCGGAATCCGGTACATCCGCTGCACCAGGGCGTACGAATCGCGCAGCGGCAGATCCCACCACAGCGTCGTACGCTGCCCGAACACCACCCCGATCCGGCGCGCCAGCCGCGTCCGCTCCCGCGCCGGGTCGATGCCCGCCACCCGCAGCCGGCCGCCGCTCGGCACCAGAATCCCCGTCAGCATCTTGATGGTCGTGGACTTCCCGGCGCCGTTCGGGCCGATGTAGCCGACCATCTCGCCCCGCGGCACCGAGAAGGTCAGGCCGTCCACCGCCCGCACCTCGCGCTTCTCACGGCGCAGCAGACCCGCCCGCCGCCGTACCTCGAAGACCTTCTCCACCCCGTCGAGTTCGATGAATCCGTCCATCGGCCTCAGCTCCCTGTGCTCCGATACGACCGCAGCCCCGTACGCCACGCCGCCCCCGCCAGCGCGCAGCACACCACCGCCACCAGCGGCGGCGTGAAATCCACCCATCCCGGCAGCCCCAGCGGATCCTCGCGGCTCAGGATCCGCAGTCCCGGCAGCCAGTTGACGAAAGCGATCGGCACCACGAACGTCACCCCCCGGAGCAGGTCCTTGGCGAACAGCGTCGGCGGGTACTGCAGCAGGGTCACGCCGCCATAGGTGAAGGAGTTCTGCACCTCCGACGCGTCCTGCGCCCAGAACTGGAAGGCCGCCCCGGCCACGAACACCGATGCGAAGATCGCCCCGCCGCTCAACAGCATCATCGGCAGCATCAGCACCTTCATCGGCGTCCAGTCCACCTCCAGCCGCGTCAGCGCCCAGCCCAGCACCAGCAGCCCCTGGCTGATCCGGCCCAGCCGCCGCAGCGCGAAGCGGTCGGCCGCGACCTGCGCCAGCACCGGTACGGGCCGTACGAGGAGCGTGTCCAGGGTGCCGTCCCGTACCCGCCGGCCCAGCCGGTCCATGCTGCCGAACGTCAGATCGGCCAGCCCGAAGGCCAGTCCGGCCGTCCCGTACAGGAACGCCACCTCCGGCAGCGTGAACCCGCCCAGCGTGGTGACGTGCGAGAACATCAGCAGGATCGCGATGAAGTCGAGCCCGGTCGCCGTGAAGTTGCCCAGAGCCGTCATCGCGAACGACGCCCGGTACGTCATCGTCGAACGCATCCACATCGCGACGATCAGGCCGTACGCCCGCAGCCCCGCCACCAGCGGCCGCGCCTCACCCACCCTGGACCACCACCTTCCGGGTGGCCACCGACTGCAGCACCCGCCCGGCCGCCAGCAGCACCACCGCCCACCCCGCCTGAAACGCGAACGCCTCCACCAGGCCCGCGCCCGTGTACTTGCCCAGATACACATCCGCCGGCACCTGCAGCAGCGACGACCAGGGCAGCGCCTGCGCCAACTCGCCCAGCCGGCCCGGGAAGACCGTCAGCGGCAGCAGCATCCCGGAGAAGAACATGCAGCTCAGACCCGCGATCTGACTGACACCGCTGCCGTCCATCAGCCAGAAGGCGGTCAGCACCACCAGATACCGGATGGCGAAACTGACCACCACACCAAGAATCACCGACAGCAGAAAAGCCGCCCACCTCAGCGGATCCGCGGGCAGTACGAGGTCGAAGACCACAGCGGCCAGCAGCATCGGCACGATGCCGCGTCCCAGCAGATGGAAGGCCGCCCGCCCCAAGTCCGCGGCCAGCCACCACAACTGCGGATCCGCCGGCCGGTACAGGTCGATCGCCACATCCCCCGTACGGATCCGCTCGATCAGCTCGTCCTGGAAGCCACCGCCCAACATGGCCATGGTCATCAGCAGCGCCTGACCCAGCCACACATACGTCAGCGCCTGCGCCAGGTCATAGCCGCCCAGGTGTGGCTTCTGCTCCCACAGCGCGCTGTAGGTGTAGGTGAGGATGAAGCCGAAGACGGTGTTGGTGAACACCCCCGCCGCCGTTGCCACCCGGTACGTCGCATGGCGCCGGAAACCGCTCACCGCCACGGCCGCGTACAGCCGCATGCCAACCCTCACCCGCCCGCACCCGCTCCGACTCGGAGCGCAGGAGCCTAATCCGGGCACATGACCAGCCGCCACCGGATTCGGGCTATCCGGATCGCCCCGTACCGAAGCGGTCATGCCTACGGGTGACGGGCGGCGGCCATTCGGCCTGTCACGAAGGCGTCACAGAAGCGCGCCAACCACCGTGGACGGGACGCATGATGCAACAGTTTCTTACGGGGCGTACAACGCGAATTCCCCACACATCAACCGTCACCGGGGCACAACCCTCGGCGGCGGCCGAGGAGTCCCTACAGATATGAGTGACGATCGGTACGACACCGACGAGAGCACAGGCCGCCCCCGGCGAACCGGACCGCGCCGCCTCCTCCCCACCTGGCGGACCGTGCTCGGCGGCACACTGCTGCTCATGGTGCTCCTCGTCGGCGCCTTCGTCGCCGGATATCTGCTGGTGCGCATCCCGCCCGCCAACGCCGCCGCCGTCAAGCAGAGCAACGTCTACCTCTACGCCGACGGCTCCACCCTCGCCCGCGACGGCGAGGTCAACCGCGAGAACGTCCCCCTCACCCAGGTCCCCAAAGCCGTCCAGCACGCCGTACTCTCCGCCGAAGACCGCGGCTTCTACTCCGAATCCGCGGTCGACCCCCAAGCCATGATCCGCGGCGGCTGGAACACCCTCACCGGCAAGGGCAAACAGTCCGGCTCCACCATCACCCAGCAGTACGTCAAGAACTACTACCTCGGCCAGGAACAGACCGTCCGGCGCAAGGTGAAGGAGTTCTTCATCGCGATCAAACTCGACCGCGAACAGAGCAAGGACGAGATCCTCACCGGCTATCTGAACACCAGTTACTTCGGCCGCAACGCCTACGGCATCCAGGCCGCCGCCCACGCCTACTACAACAAGGACGCCAAGAAACTCACCACCGCCGAAGGCGCCTACCTCGCGGCACTCCTCAACGCTCCCAGTGCGTACGACATCGGCGCCCACCCCGAGAACAAGGACAGGGCCGTCTCCCGCTGGAACTACGTCCTCGACGGCATGGTCAAAGAAGGCTGGCTCTCCCCCTCCGAACGCGCCGGCATGGGCTTCCCCGTCCCCGGCAAGATCAAGACACCGACCGGAATGTCCGGCCAGCGCGGCTACCTCGTCGAAGCCGTCAACACCTACCTCACCAGCAACAACATCATCGACGAGAAAACCCTCCAGGCCGGCGGCTACCGCATCACCACCACACTCCAGAAGAAGAAACAGCAGGCCCTCGCCGGCGCTGTCCACCAGCAGCTGATGAGCAGGCTCAGCGACTCACGCACCGTCGACCGCTACGTCCGCGCCGGCGGCGCCTCCATCGACCCCGCCACCGGCGAAGTCGTCGCCATGTACGGCGGCATCGACTACACCAAGCAGTACGTCAACAACGCCACCCGCCGCGACTACCAGGTCGGCTCCACTTTCAAGCCCTTCGTCCTCACCACGGCACTCGAGACCGGCGCCACCACCCAGGACGGCCGGAAGATCACCCCGCACACCATCTACGACGGCAGCAACAAGCACATGGTCGAGTCGGACATCGGCCCCACCGGCTACGCCCCCGCCAACGAGGACGACGCCGACTACGGCCCGATCACCGTCACCACGGCCACCGACAAGTCCGTCAACGCCGTCTACGCCCAGATGGCCGAGGACGTCGGGCCCGACAGGATCAAGGAGACCGCGGTCGCCCTCGGCGTTCCCCAGGACGCCCCCGGCCTCCAGGAAGCCCGGCAGTCCATCGCCCTCGGCGTCGTCGGCGCCAGCGTCCTGGACATGACCGAGGCCTACGCGACCCTCGCCAACCACGGCAAGCGCGGCACGTACGCACTCGTCGGGAAGATCACCAAGAACGGCGAGTCCGTCAGCCTCCCCCAGCAGAACCACAAGCAGGTCGTCGAGCGCGAAGCCGCCGACACGACTACCTTCGTCCTGCGCAGCGTGGTGCGGAAGGGCACCGCCACCGCCGCCCGCTCCGCACACCGCCCCGCCGCCGGCAAGACCGGCACCGCGGAGGAGGACAAGGCCGCCTGGTTCGCCGGCTACACCCCCGACCTGGCCACGGTCGTCGCCGTGATGGGACAGGACCCCGACACCGGCGAGCAGATGCCGCTCTACGGCGCCACGGGGCTGGCGCGCCTCAACGGCGGCGGCTACCCCGCACAGATCTGGGCCCAGTACACCCGCGCCGCCCTCGCCGGCAGCCCCGCCAAGAAGTTCCACCTGGACTTGGCGGAGGGCGCCAAGCTGCCGCCCCCGCCCGTAGAGCCGGAGTCTTCGGAGCCGCCCACGCCCGGCACACCGTCCGACCAGCCGCCGAGCAGCGTGCCCCCGCCGACGTCCGGGCCGCCGGCGTCCGGGCCACCCACCACGCCTCCCACGCAGGTGCCGCCCCAGCCGACACAGGTGCCGAGCTCACCGATCACCACCCAGAACGAGCAGGACGTCATCGCACGCCGCTGGGGACTTCCGTGACCGCGGGAGCCTGAGGCGTCCCGAGCCAGGACTGAGGGTGGTGACCGATGGTCACCACCCTCTGTTCGGTATTGGCTACGCGTGCGCGGTCACAGGTACAGCCCGGTCGCGTCCTGCGAGCCCTCCAGCCGCTCGGCCGCGACCGCGTGCAGATCCCGCTCACGCATCAGGACGTACGCGACACCGCGCACCTCCACCTCGGCCCGGTCCTCCGGGTCGAACAGCACCCGGTCGCCCGGCTCCACCGTCCGGACGTTCTGCCCGACAGCCACCACCTCGGCCCAGGCCAGCCGACGGCCGACGGCCGCGGTCGCGGGAATGACGATGCCGCCGCTCGAGCGGCGTTCGCCCTCCGGGATGTCGGTGCGGACCAGTACCCGGTCGTGCAGCATGCGGATGGGCAGCTTGTCATGGGTAGCGTTCGTGCTCACGCAACGACCGTACCTGGCCAGCCGGGGAACCGAGGCCACGGGTGGCAGATCAGCGCAGCACGGTGATCGACCCG
>NZ_JBUEGC010000091.1:0-8422 GCF_054963655.1 Streptomyces sp. HSS9-12
GACGTCGACCGTTTCGGCCCCGGGCACCTGCACGATACGCCCGCGGCGACCACACACGGTCACCAACAGGCTGGATCTCCCGGAGAACTGGCGACAGTTGATTAGGCGAGCCCACCAGTACCGAGGCCGGCCTTGGCGCCGACGGACGTCCAGGACCACCGCCTGCTCGCCGCCTTTCAGCGGTTGCCCGCCGAGCCGGACGCCGGGGACGGGGGGATGGTGAGCGGAAACAGACGATCGCGGTCGGAAGACGGGCCAGAGAAGGGCGTCCGACCTGCCGGAATCCTCACCGACGACGACATCATCTCGTACGCGAACGAGTGTGACCTGATCGTCCCTTTTGAACCCGAGAACGCGAAGTACGCCTCGCAGCCTCGCAGTCCGCCCGCGGGCACGTGGGGGCGGGAGTTCTGGGAGCTCTACGATGCCTGCTTGCCCGCCCGCCACTCCGGCGCAAGCACCGACCAGACCTCCATGTCGTGCCGCTTCCCCCGGTACGCGTAGCTCTCCCGAAGCACGCCCTCTTTCGTCATCCCGAGCCGCCGGGCCACGGCGATGCTGGGCTCATTCGCCGCCGAGACCTGCCACTCCACGCGGTGGATTCCCCGCTCCTCGATGGCCCAATCGATGATCACACGCGCGGCCCTGGTCACCAGACCCTTCCCCGCCGCCGACGGCTCCAGCCAGCAGCCCGCCTCGGCGGTGCCCCGCTTGACGTCCATCGTCCGGAAGAGGACTCCGCCGACCAGCTTGCCGTCCGTCCAGATGCCGTAGATCCGCCCGGCGTCGGCCGCGGCCTTCTCCGCGTACGCCTGGAGGTACGCCCGGCTCGACTCCAGGTCCGTGACGAAGTCCGGTAGCGCGATGTGCTGCCCGACGAACTCCCGTCCTCGGTCCATGTGGGTCAGGAACTCCTCGGCCTGCCACGGCTCGAGTGGGCGCAGCTCCGCGCCGTCGTCGCCCAGGGATATCGCGTACATCGTCACCCTCCACGGTCGAAACCAGCGCACAGTGCAAAGGGATCATCTCACCTATTGCGAACACCTTGGCCGCCGCGACGGGCCGAGACCACCGAGGCTTTGGATCACGGCATGAGCACCCAAGCGTCTTGCACCGTGGTCGTGCTGTGTTCCGACGGGAGGCTCGAACAGCTCAACCTGGCGCCGCGCTTCCGATCCGTCGCAGCACCTGCTTGCGCTGGAGTTCGCGGATGTGCTCGGCAGCTCGTGCCGGCGCGGAACCGCCGCGCACCAGTACACCCGCTTCCAGGTTGCGGTGCGCACCGGATTCAGTGAGATTGGCGCTGCCGAGGTACAGCAGCCTCCGGTCCGCAACGGCCAGTTTGGCGTGCTGCCGGGCGCGTTCGGTACCGCGAGATTCCGGCGCCCAGTGCCACAGCCGCACACCCGCGATGCCGGCGAACGCCTCGGCCGGCTCGGTTCCCCGAAGCAGGCCGCGGGCGCCGGCGAGCGTTTCCACGACGATGTCCACCTCCACTCCCCTGGCCACCGCATCGCCAAGTGCCTTGGTGAGGGCGGGGTAGGGGCGAGCCGAGTAGGTCATCGCAAGGAGTTCGGCCCGAGCCTCCCGGATGACCTCGGCCAGCACCTGCGCGGTCGCCCGTACCGGGACCCCGGGTGTCGAGGGGCCGCTCCACACGGTGCGCACCTCCACTTCACCCTGATGCCGTGTCCAGGCGGCGACGTACCCGCGCAGGTAGGCGGCGACCTCCGGGTACGGAATCCGCTCAGTGTCCGCGGCCTGGTACAGGGCCTTGATCGCGCCGCCTGCCGCCGGCGACTGCAGGACGTGCAGGGCGTACTCGGCCCCGCGCCCGCGGGCGAGGAAACCGGCAAGGTCCTTTGTCCGGACCGGCCCGAGGGCCGCCGCGGCGGCCTCGGCCGCGGCCTCGAACCTCTTGCGGCTCACGACAGCAGACCGGCCGGAGTCAGGACCTGCGCCAGGTCGTCCCCGAGAGGGACGAGGAAGCGACGGTCGAGGAAGCGGTTGCCGCGTTCGCACGTGGTCTCGGAGATGAACAGGCAGACATGGCATGCGGCGCCATGCAGGTAGTCCGCCGGGTCACGCGGCAGGCGCTCCGCACACAGCGGGTCGGAGGAGCAGTGGGCTGCGTCCCGCAGTGCGCGGCGGACGATGCGCTCGTAGTGCGGGTCCTCCGCGAGCGAGACGAGACCTCCGAGAGTGCCCTCGGAGTCGGGCACGGCCGTGTAGATGAGGATGCCGGTCCTCGGATCCGTCTCGTCACCGGCGTAGATGCGTTCCGCGAGGCTCGCCGAGTTGTAGCCGCACTCCAGGGCGATGGTGCGGATCAGCAGGTGCGAGAGGGTGTGCAAGGCGATGTAGCGTTCGCCCGGCCAGCCGTGCATGGGATCGAACGGCCCCGTGATCCGGTCCGACTTGCGGTTGGTGCGGAACCGGGCGAAGGCCTCACGATGGGCCGTCATCTGCGGTGACTTTTCCATCCGCGCCACCCAGTCGGCCATCAGGTCTTCCCGTATCCGCAGGAAGATCCCCTCGCCACGCACCTCGCTCGCCGGAACCCAGCCCTGCGAGGTGCGGGCGAGCCGCACCGGTGTGGCGATCTCGGGCGACTCGGGGTCGGGCGCGTCGAGCCGGGTGAACCCGATGAGGGCACGGGCTTCGCGCAGCCGCTCCACTTGGCGTACGTCGGCGAACAGTCCCTTCAGGGCGTCCGGTACGGATACGGCTCTCAGCGCGAAGTCGTCCGAGGCGTCCGGCGGGCGCGGCGCGGACAGTACGGCCCACTCGGGACTGAGGAGGTCCGCCGGTATCACGGGGCCGTCCGCGGGCTGACCGTCCAGGCCCGCCCTGCGTGCCTCGATCGCGGCCAGCACCTCCTCCGGGTCGTAGTCCTTGAGGTAACCGAACTGGGGAGTCCCCGCGAAGGCGTCGTAGATGGCACGGGAGGTGATGGCCTGGAGCTCGGCCCAGCGTTCCTCGACGAACTCGGAGATCTTCGCACCGTTGCCGGGCGGCAGGGCCAGAGCGCTGAGCGTCATGGGGAACCACTGGTTGGACGCGCCGGCGACCATCAAGGTCGCCTCCCGGTCACAGCCCTCGCTCTCGAAGGAACCGAGGTGCGGATGGCGGCCCCGGCATGCGGGAAGGTTGCGGAGGCCACGCTCGCCCATGGCGTCGCGGATGTTGCGCTTGGCACCGCAGCCGACGCATTCGAGGGTGACATTGGCCGCCTGGTTGCCACCGTGGTCCTTCATCCGCAGTTTGGGCCGGGGCACCTTCGGGCAGGCGGAACCGCCGTGCACGAAGGGCGTGTACGGAAACTCGTCCAGGTGGCCGGCGGTGCAGACCAGGGTGAAGCGTGCCGCGACGGCGAGCGGCTTGCCGCGCTTGCAGTCGTGGACGAACTTCGCCTCGTGCGGGGTGCGCGGATTGTTGTTGACGAAGGTGAACTCGCCCGAGTCGACAGCCGCCAGCACATTGCAAGCGGTGCAGCGCAGCCACTGTGGGAAGGGCGTGACGGGCACGCCGACGCCCTGCGCGGCCCAGTCCTTGGGGGAGTTGTCGGCTCCCTCCATCCACGGCGCGGCACGAAGCTCGGTGATCTGGGAACGCCCGTAGAGCTGAAGCGAGCGGTTGACGGCGGTACGCAACCGGGGCTCGTCGATGACGTAGTCGGTGAGCCCGGTGTGGCTCCACGACTCGAGTCCTTTGACCAGTACGGAGAAGTTGGGAAGGTCGATGAGGGCGCCGACGCCCGCGGTGAACATCAGGTGGCTGGGGCGTGCCGCCCCGACCCGGCGGAAGTAGTTGCCGCTCATCGCTGTCCCTTCCCGGCCTCCGGGCCGGCGGTGGCTCCGTATTCGTCGGCGTCGACGGCCGACTCCGTGTCTGCGTCGCGTACACCGAAGTGCCAGTCGGGGCCGCTGCCCGTGGGCTGGTCCATGAAGCTGCCGCCACCGGGCAGCAGCAGGTTGATCTCGTTCTCGGTCTCGCGCATGGACATGGGGACGGTCAGCTCGTCCCAGCGGGCTCCGTCGGCCTTGCGCAGCAGGGCGCTGACGAGGGTGTCCTTCTTCTTCTCCTTGCGGTAGCCGAGCACGGCGCTTCGGTCTCGGCGCGAGGCCCAGGTGTCCTTGAGCGCCGTGATGCGTTCCCCGAAGTACGTGCGTGCACGCGGCCCGCCCACCGCGTCAGCTCGTTCCAGCAGTCGCCGTTCGACATCGGAGGCGAGTTCGCCGTCCAGGTCGACGTACTGAGCGTCGGTGTTGCGGGAGTTCTCGTACGCGGCCTGGCGCAGCGCGGCGACATACGTGGCCGCGGTCCCCCGGTCGAGCGCGCGACGGGTGAACGGGGTGACCGACAGCGCCTCGACCTGGCGGTAGAAGGTGGCGTGGTAGTGCTCGAAGTCCTCGAAGTGGGCAAGGTCGCGGGGGCGCGACCAGTTGTAGAGGGTGACGACGAGCCCGGGTCGTTTCGCGTCACGGCCGACGCGGGAGGACGCCTGGATGTACTCGGCGGTGTTCTTCGGCTGGCCGACGACCAGCATCAGCCCGAAGCGGGAGACGTCCACGCCGACCTGGAGCATGGACGTGGCCAGGACCACATCGACGGCCTGCTTCACGGACGGGGTGATCCCCGCCCGCGGATGGCGCTTCTCGCGCATCGCCGCCGCGTACTCGGCGAGCAGGGCCCGCCGTCGCGGCGAGGTGTCGCGTTCGGGGTCGAATCCGGACTCCAGCCGTTTGAGGGTCGCGCTGATGTCGGCCGAGGAGATACGGGAGGTCAGCTCCTGGATGGTGAGCATGCCCGACTTGGAAACGATGCGGTCGGCAATGGTGTCGTGGCCCTTGCGGCTGCCGTTGGAGCGCACTCGGGTGGTGATGTCGTCGTCGAGGTAGCGGCGCATGCCTGCGAGTTCACGAGTGGCGTTGAAGTAGCCGACGAGCGTCATGTACGGGTCGGCGGGCGCGCCGTAGTCGTCGAACAGCTGCTGCGCACCGAGCAGCAGGATCTCCGCGACCCGGATCTCGGCGGCCTTGAGCCGGGTTCCGTGGGCGCAGACGCCGAGGTAGCGACGGCCGGGGTGCTCGCGGCTGAGCTCCACCTGCCGGGAGAAGAAGGTGTCGCCGGAGTCCAGGACCTGCGGTGGGAAGACGGCGACCTTCCGCCCGAAGACTCCCCGCACCTGGTCGGCGGCGCGCTTCGTGGTGGCCGTGGACGCCACGATCTTCGGCCCCACCTCGTGGCGTACCCCGTCGGCGGCGGTCCACCTCCAGGTGCACAGCTGGTCGACGGCGGACTCGAAGAGCCCGACGGTGGTGCCGAGCGAGCCCGATATGAGGTGCAGCTCGTCCTGGATGATCAGATCCGGGGGCCGCAACCGGGTGACGGACTGTGCGGTGACTGCGGGCAGTTTCCCCTTGGCGGTGTGCCGGCTGCGGCAGCCGGTCTCGGCGTCGAGGTCGTCGTGCCGGTAGCCGTGGCGCGGGCAGAGCTCGGTGACCCGGCCGAAGAGCAGCCCGGCGTAGCCGTTCCAGGGGAGCTGGGCGAGCTTGTCGACAGTGGCGATGAGCATCGCGGGTGCGAGCCGGTAGATCTCCTCGTCCACCGTGAGAACGGGGATGCCCTCGCCGGGTGCGCTGCGCCGGGAGAACGGGCAGCGGTCCTCGCCCTCGGCACGCGGGCAGTAGAGCAGGACCCGGCGGCGGACCTCGTCGTACTCCATGTCCTGGTGGGCCGTCAGTCCAGTACCGCACCAAGGGCAGCTGAGCACCTGGATCACACGCGCGTGCTTGTCGCTGGCGCTCTCCTTGGCGCCGGCGATCTGTTCCTGCGCCTCGGAGAACCAGTTGGGCGAAACGGAGGTTCCCACCCACAGTCCGATGCGGAACGGGGTGGCGCCCCAGCGCCGGTCCCCTGCCTGGTACGCCTGGCGTCGCAGCACCTCGCACGCGCTGACGAGGGCTGCCGCACGCTGGAACTGCTGGGCGGTCAGCAGTCGCAGGGTGTACCGCATCAGAACGCCCACGCCCGCCTCTCCGCTGCGGGCCTCGGTTCCGGTACCGATGACGCCCTGGAGACGGCGCAGCGCGAAGGTGTACGCGGCAAGTCCCAGGTAGGCCTCGGTCTTGCCGCCTCCGGTGGGGAAGAACAGCAGGTCGACCAGGGCTTCGCGACCGCTCCCCCGGTGCGGGTGGCCGGGCCGGGTGAGGGAGGCGAGGTTGAGCAGGACGAAGGCGAGCTGGAAGGGCCGCCAGCAGGCCCCGGCCTTGCCCCTGGCGTACACCTCGTCGTAAGCGGTGCGGTACGAGGCGCTGTCGCCCTCGTGTCCGGCACGGGCGGCGGCGATGGCAGTGTTGCGGCGCTGGAGCGCCATGGCCCGGTTGGCGAAGCGGAAGGCGTCGAGCGCTGTGTCGTCCGCGGCGAGGGCGTCGATGCCGAAGGCGATGCGGTGGCAGATCTCCTCGGCCTGTTCGATCGCCGCCTCCGCCGCGGTCCTCAGATCGTCGGGGAGCGACTGGGCCTTCTCACGTTGCCGCCCCAGCCAGACGCTGTAGCCGTCGGCGAGCGGCGCGAGGGCAGCGGCGAGTTCGGTGCGGCGGGCGGGCACCGCGAGGTCGGCCAGCTCGTCCATGCCGAGTTCGAGCCCGGCGAGCGGCTTCTGCTCCTCGACGGTGGGGGCGGTGGTGGCCTTCACGTCGTACTCGGGCAGCCAGGTCGTGGTCAGCCGGTGGGCGTTCCGTTCCCTGTCACGAACGTGCGCGTGAACGGCGACATTGCGGCCGGTGGCGTGGCGGAGGCTGTCGCGGTAGAGGAGCCGGAGCCGGCGCTCCTCGACGTCCTCGGGCCCGTTCGCGGACGCACCGGGCGCGAGCGGATCATCGATGGGGAGGAAGACGGCGGCCCGGTCGTCGGGGAAGGCCGTGATGTCGAGCCGGGTCTGGAAGAGCCAGTTGGCATCGCGGCGTTCTCCGGATTCCTCCAGCTCGTTGACGAGGGCGATCTGAACGACTCGGAGGTCCGCGCCGCTCGGCCCGGCGCTGCGCTCGCGTACCTGCACATCGAGGCGCACGCACGGCCCGCCTGCCTCACCCTCCAGCGCACGCTGGGTGTCGCCGACGGTACCCACAGCGATGTCCTCTTGGTGCTCGACGGATTCTCGGGTCCAACAGCGCTGAGTGCGGCCGTCGTCGGTGGGGACGTCCTCGAGGGCGTAGCGGCCCCAGCGGGCGGTGACGGTGAGGGTGCCGACCGAGGCGGGCACCACGAAGGACAAGCCCATGGACGAGGCCCAGATCCGTCCCGCCGCCTGCGGGGTCAGCAGCTCGGCCAGTTCCGTCTCGGTGCGCTCCCCGTCCGCGCCGGGGTCCACGTCGGCGTTCTGCGCGGCGGTGCGGGCCATCTCCCGGGTGGTCCCGGCGGCGGGGCGTGGGCCGAGCATCCCGACGAGGTAGCGGTCACGCGGACCGGCCGAGCGGTGCGGCAGCCGCTCCGTCTCCCCGTCCCACGGACCGAGGAGATCCCGGCGGATGTACGCACCGAGGGCATCCCGTACGTCGTACGAGTCGCCGGGGAGGAAGGTCTGCGGCACCTCGTCGAGCGGATGCGGGACGGGTGCCGCGGCGGGCTGGGGAGACATGCGGTGGCGGCCCTTTCGAGAGGGAACCTGATGACGGATCACCACCGCGCAGAGGCACGGCGAGTGTCCCGGAACAGTATGCTTTTCGTTGACTAAGTTCACAATGGAGATGCGCGCGGGCTTCTCTCGCACACTCCCTCATGGGCGCACCTGGCGGGTCGGCCGCTCAGGAGCGGATGGCACGGATGGCGGCCCGGCGGGTGCGGCCGTCGGCGGTGGTGTACTCGGCCTCGTGGCCCGACCGCTGCCACATGAGTGCCAGACCGAGCGGAGAGGCCGGCGAGACGTGGTCCTCCTCCCCGGTCGACAACTCCGCGACGGTGTACCGGGTCTCGTCCACGGTGCCGTCGAACTCGAGGACGAGCAGAGCGCCGGGGACGACGACCGGTGGGTCGCCCGCTTCCGGGGTCATCGACACGGCGTCGAGGAAGGAGCGGAGGAACGCCACACGCTTCTCACGCCGGTTGCGGCGATCGTTCTGGGCCTTGCGGAGGAAGACCAGGGTGGCCGCGTCGACGTCCTTGGGCGTCTCGTCGGGCTCGGACAGAGCCTTCTGCAGTTCGCGCAGCTCGCGCAGGACGCGCTGATAACAGCCGGGGCTGACCTCCCGCACGGGGAACTGTGCATGGCGAACGGTCAATGGCGTGGGCCACACCCCGGCCTCATCACCTTCTGGGGACACCTGGGCAGAGACCACCCCCGCCACGGGTTCCGGCTCCGGCTCCGGCCTTGGCTCCGGCCTTGGCTCCGGCCTTGGCTCCGGCCTTGGCTCCGGCCTTG
>NZ_JBUEGC010000092.1:0-7985 GCF_054963655.1 Streptomyces sp. HSS9-12
CATGTTCGCGGTGGTCTATCCCGGCCTGGACGCGCTGAACATCATGCGCCTCCACAGCCCGCAGTCGGCGATCCTGTCCGCGGTCATCTTCAACGCGCTGATCATCGTCGCGCTGATCCCACTCGCCCTGCGGGGAGTGCGGTACCGGCCCAGCTCCGCCTCGCAACTGCTGAGCCGCAACCTCTACGTGTACGGGCTCGGCGGCCTTATCGCCCCCTTCATCGGCATCAAGCTCATCGATCTGCTCGTGCAGTTCATTCCGGGGGTGTCCTGAATGCGGCCGCCGACCTGGGCCCGCCGGCACCTCGCGGCGCTGCGCGCTCTTCTGCTGCTGACCGTGGTGTGCGGGGTCGTCTACCCGCTGGTGGTGACCGCCGTCGTCCAGCTACCAGGGCTGCGCGGCAGAGCGAACGGCTCGATGATCGACGCAGGCGGACGTACCGTCGGCAGCCGGATCATCGGGCAGAGCTTCACGGGCAAGGGCGGCAGGACGCTGACGCAGTACTTCCAAAGCCGCCCGTCGGCCGCAGGCACGGGTTACGACCCCACCGCGACCGGCGCCAGCAACCTCGGCCCGGAGGACATCCGGGACACCCTGCCCGACCCCGTGCTCGTCAAGGCCGGAAAGCAGGATGCGAACGCCCGGCAGAGCCTGCTCACTCAGGTCTGTTCCCGCAGCAAGGCAATCGGCCAGCGGGAGGGCGTGGACGGGGCACGTCCGTTCTGTACGCCCAACGGGGCGGGCGCGGTGCTGGCGGTCCTCGGCCCGCGCGACGCAGCGGGCCACGTGCCCAGGCCGACGCGGGTCGTGAGCGTCAACGAACAGTGCCCGGCGAAGCCGTTCCTCGCCGCCTACCGGGGCGTCCCCGTTCGGTGCGCCGTGTACGGGCAGGACTACGCCACGGGCGAGATCGTGCCCGTACGCGGCAACGCCCCGGCGACGCCGGCTGTGCCCCCCGACGCCGTCACCGCGAGCGGCAGCGGCCTGGACCCCGGCATCTCGCCCGCCTACGCGCGCCTGCAGGCACCCCGCATCGCGCGCGTACGCGGGCTGCCCCTGCGCCGGGTGCTCGACCTGGTCCAGGAACACACCGCTGGACGGACACTGGGATTCATGGGAGCCCCGCACGTCAATGTGCTGCGGCTCAACCGCGAGCTGGACCGCCGCTACCCGTTCCACGGGTGACGAAGACCGGCTCGGGGGCCGAAGGGAGGACCGTGATGGAGCGCGGGCAGCTGCGCATCTACCTCGGCGCCGCCCCCGGGGTGGGCAAGACCTACGCCATGCTCGCCGAGGGACAGCGCCGGGCCGAGCGCGGCACCGATGTGGTCGTGGGCTATGTGGAGACCTACGGCCGAGCCCGCACCGCCGCGCTGCTGGAAGGCCTCGAGGTCGTCCCCCGCAAGACCGTGTCCTACCGCGGAACGGCCTTCACCGAGATGGACACGGACGCCGTGATCGCCCGTCGCCCCCAGGTCGCGCTGATCGACGAGCTGGCCCACACCAACGTTCCCGGCTCGCCCAATGCCAAGCGCTGGCAGGACGTGGAGCGGGTTCTCGACGCCGGCATCACCGTACTGACCACGGTCAACGTCCAGCATCTGGAGTCGGTCAACGACGTCGTTCGGCAGATCACCGGGGTGCCGCAGCGAGAGACCATCCCCGACGAGGCCGTACGCCGCGCCGACCAGGTCGAACTCGTCGACATCACCCCCGAGGCGCTGCGCCGCCGGATGGCGCACGGCAACATCTACCCGCCGGAGAAGGTCGACGCCGCGCTCACCCACTACTTCCGGGTCGGCAATCTGACCGCCCTGCGCGAGCTCGCCCTGCTGTGGCTGGCCGACAAGGTCGACGATCAGCTCGAGCAGTACCGCGCCGAGCACGGCATCGCCCGCACATGGGAGGCCCGCGAGCGCGTCGTCGTCGCCCTGACCGGCGGTGCAGAAGGCGACACCCTCATCCGCCGCGCCTCGCGCATCGCCGAGCGCGCCAGGGGCGCCGACCTGCTCGCCGTACACGTCACCCGCAGCGACGGGCTCACCAGCGCCGCCCCCGCCCACCTCGCCCGGCAGCGCGCGCTCGTCGAAAGCCTCGGCGGCACCTACCACCAAGTCGTCGGGGACGACATCCCCGAGGCGCTGCTCGACTTCGCGCGGGGTGTCAACGCCACCTCCCTGGTGCTGGGCGCCTCTCGACGCGGGCGCCTCGGGCAGCTCTTCTCACGTGGCGTCGGCGTCGACACCACCGCGCGGTCCGGGCCGATCGACGTTCACCTGGTCACTCACGAACAGGTAGGGCGGGGACGGCGCGCGGGCCTGCCCCGCGAGGGAGTGACGCGACGTCGGCGCCTGGCCGGCTTCCTCCTCGCCGCCGGGGGACTGCCCCTGCTCACCCTCGTCCTGGCCAATCTGCGCGGCCAACTGTCGCTGTCCAGCGACATCCTTGTATTCCTCCTGGCGGTCATCGGCGTCGCGCTGGTCGGCGGCCTCTTCCCGGCGCTCGTCGCCGCCCTGTCCGGGTTCCTGCTCCTCAACTACTACTTCACGCCTCCCGTCCACACCTTCACCGTCGCCTCAAGCGACTACCTTCTCGCCCTGGTGGCCTTCATCCTCGCCGCGGTGGCGGTCAGCGCGGTCGTCGACCTGGCAGCCTGGCGCACTCGCCAAGCGGCCCGCGCCACCGCGCAGGCCGAAGTGCTCTCCACCCTGGCCGGCAGCGTGCTGCGCGGCGAACAGGCCCTCGACACCTTGCTGGAACGGCTCCGGGAAACATTCAGCCTGATCTCGGTCACCCTGCTCGAACGCCGGCCCGGTGCGCCGCTGACCCCCGAGCGCCAACGCGACCCGCACAGCTGGCAGATCGCTGCTTCCGTCGGCGTCGAGCCGTGCGCCAGCCCCGACGAAGGCGACGCCGATATCCCCGTCGGCGACGACCTCACGCTCGTACTGCGCGGCCATGCCCTGCCGGCGGCAGAGCAGCGGGTCCTCGAGGCGTACGCAGCCCAAGCCGCCGTCGCACTGCGCCAGCAGCGCCTGGCCGAGGAGGCCGAACAGGCCCGCCCCATCGCCGAGGCGGACCGAGCGCGCACGGCCCTGCTCAATGCCGTCAGCCACGATCTGCGCACCCCGCTGACCGCCGCCAAAGCCGCCGTCGACAGCCTCGCCGACACCGGCATCGCATGGACCGACGACGACCGCGCCGCGCTCGTCGCCACCGCCAGGGAATCCCTCACCCGGCTCGACAAGCTGATCTCGGACCTGCTCGACGTGAGCCGGCTCCAGGCAGGCACGCTCGGCACCGCTGCGCAGCCCCTGGCCGTCGAGGACATCGTCGCCAGCGCCCTGGACGGCCTCGGGACCGCAGACCACCACGTCGATATCCGCATCCCGGATGGCATCCCGGAACTGCTTGCCGACCCCGCGTTGGTGGAACGGATCCTGGTCAACCTGATCTCCAACGCTCAGCGCCACAGCCCGCCCGGCAAGCGCGTACTGATCACTGCCAGCACCCATGCCGACCGCGCAGAACTGCGGGTCATCGACCGCGGACCCGGCATTCCCCGGGCCGACCGCGAACGGGCCTTCCAGCCCTTCCAGCGCCTGGACACCGCCGAACGCCACACCGGGACCGGGCTCGGGCTCACTCTCGCGCGAGGGCTGGCCGAAGCCATGGGCGGAACCCTTGTGCCCGAAGAGACCCCTGGAGGCGGCCTCACGATGGTCCTCAGCCTGCCCGTCGCCCAGCCGCCGCTCACGCCCCGCGCGGCTCCGCCGCTGTACGAGGCTGACGAACACTCCGCCCGCCGGGCGGGTGGTTGAGGGCACCCGCCCGACGGGGTCTGCCGATCCGGGGAGGACGCTCGGTCAAAGCGTCCACGCGGGGAAGGCCGCCCGGATCGTCAGTTCTGGCCGGCTCCGGAGCTTTCCGGGCCGGATGAGGCCCCGGCACTATGGCGACGTCACGGGGCAGGCAGGCGGAAGGTGACGGTTTCCTGCCCCGTGGCGTGCCGTGCGGTGTCGGCCCGCCGGTGAGTGAGCGCCCTGTCGGTGGAGGCCGGCCGAGGGCCGCGCCGCACGAGAAATCTACGGCGGGCCCGAGCGGCGATCCAGCGCTCGTACGTCCTGTTGACGCCGCTCTGACGGGGCCTTGCCATTGGCCCCCGGCGCCTTTGATGACGCTTGGTATCCGCCCGGCGTCGGGCATGCCCCGGCCTCGGCACCATCGCGCCACTGGTCCCCCGACCCGTACCGGGCCTGGAGGCGAGGTGCTCGAGCGGCGTCCGGACGGTCGCGCGTTAGGAGTGCGTCAATACGCCGCACGATGCCGTCAGAGTGCCGTCAAGAATGCGCTCACCTGCGCGATCGTGCGGTCTTCTATAGGGCGCCGGCGTCCGAAGCGGACGCCGTTTCCACTGTCCGAAAGTACCTAGGAGCTCACGATGGCCGACGTGGCCTTCGTCGTTACCACGGTCGCGGTGTTCGCGCTGGTGGCATTCGTTGCCAAGGGGGTGGCGAAGCTGTGACTGCCGAAAACGTCGTCGGTCTGGTCGTGGCCGTCGCCCTGCTGGGCTATCTGGTCCTCGCCCTCGTCTTCCCGGAGAGGTTCTGAGTACAGATATGAGCCCGGAACTCGCTGGTGTGCTCCAGTTGCTCGCGCTGATAGCGGCGCTGGCCCTTGCATACCGTCCGCTCGGCGACTACATGGCCCGCGTCTACGGCTCGACCAAGCATCTGCGCGTCGAGCGGTGGATCTACCGGGCCATCGGTGCCAACCCTGATGTGGAGATGCGCTGGCCCGCCTATCTGCGCGGCGTCCTGGTCTTCTCCGCCGTCAGCGTCCTCTTCCTGTACCTGCTGCAGCGCCTCCAGGGCAGCCTGCCGGGATCGCTCGGCTTCTCCTCCATAGACCCGGATCAGGCGTTCAACACCGCCGCGTCGTTCGTGTCCAACACCAACTGGCAGTCGTACTACGGCGAGCAGGCTATGGGCCACGTCGTGCAGACCGGCGGCCTGGCGGTGCAGAACTTCGTCTCCGCGGCCGTGGGCATCGCGGTCGCAGTGGCGCTGGTGCGGGGCTTCGCCCGCACGCGCACCGGTGAACTCGGCAATTTCTGGGCCGACCTGGTGCGGGGTACCGTACGGATCCTGCTGCCGGTCTCGGTGATCGCCGCGGTCGTGCTCGTCGCCTGCGGTGCGATCCAGAACTTCGCCGGCATCCACGAGGTCGGGCAGTTCATGGGCGGCTCGCAGCAGTGGAACGGCGGCGCGGTGGCCTCCCAGGAGGCGATCAAGGAGCTGGGCACCAACGGTGGCGGCTACTTCAACGCCAACTCGGCCCACCCGTTTGAGAACCCCAACGGGTTCACCAACCTCTTCGAGATCTTCCTGATCCTGGTGATCCCGTTCTCGCTGACCCGCACCTTCGGCAGGATGGCCGGCTCGGTGAAGCAGGGCTACGCGATCCTCGCCGCCATGGCCACCATCTGGGTCGGCTTCGTCGCTCTGATGTGGTGGACGGAGTTCGGCGGCCACGGCCCGGCGTTCGAGATCGCCGGTGGTGCGATGGAGGGCAAGGAGACCCGCTTCGGTATCGGCGCCTCGTCGATCTTCGCGGTCTCCACCACCCTGACCTCGACCGGTGCGGTGGACTCCTTCCACTCCTCCTTCACCGGCCTCGGCGGCGGCATCACCATGCTGGGCATGCAGCTCGGCGAGATCGCGCCCGGCGGTGTCGGCTCCGGCCTGTACGGCATGCTGATCATGGCCATCATCGCGGTGTTCATCGCGGGCCTGATGGTCGGCCGTACGCCCGAGTACCTGGGCAAGAAGATCGGCACCCGTGAGATCAAGCTCGCCGCCCTGTACATCCTGGTCACCCCGGCGCTGGTGCTCTGCTTCACCGCGGCGGCGATGGCCTTGCCGACCCCGGCGAACTCGATGACCAACTCGGGTGCGCACGGCTTCTCCGAGATCCTCTACGCGTACACCTCCGGTGCCAACAACAACGGCAGCGCCTTCGCCGGACTGAACGCGGACACGCAGTGGTTCAACACCACCATCGGTCTGGCGATGCTGCTCGGGCGCTTCATCCCGATGGTGTTCGTGCTCGCTCTCGCAGGCTCGCTGGCCGAGCAGAAGCCGGTCCCGGCTACCGCTGGCACCCTGCGCACCGAGAAGCCGCTGTTCACCGGGCTGCTCGTCGGCTCGATTCTGATCATCACCGGTCTGACCTACTTCCCGGCGCTCGCACTGGGCCCGCTCGCCGAGGGGCTGGCGTCATGACCACACACAGAGAAAACCAAGAGGACGCCGTGTCCCCTGTTGCTCCCACCAACCCACCCGGTCTTACTCCCACCCGGGCTCCGCACAGCGACGTGCCCACAGGTCACAAGCCCACCGGCCGCGTGGGCGGGGGCCTGTTCGACCCGAAGCAGCTGGTCACGTCGCTGCCGGACGCGCTCCGGAAGCTCGACCCGCGGGTCATGGTCAAGTCCCCGGTCATGTTCGTGGTGGAGATCGGCTCCATCGTCACCACCGTGCTGGCCGTCAAGAATCCCGGCGACTGGTTCGGCTGGGTCATCGCCGCCTGGCTCTGGCTCACCGTGATCTTCGCCAACCTGGCCGAGGCCGTGGCCGAGGGCCGCGGCAAGGCCCAGGCCGACACCCTGCGCAAGGCCAAGACCGACACCGTGGCCCGCCGGCTGACCGGCGACACCGAGGAGCGGGTGCCCGGTACCGAGCTGCGCGTCGGCGACCTGGTGGTCTGCGAGGCCGGCGACATCATCCCCGGCGACGGTGACGTCGTGGAGGGTGTGGCGTCCGTCGACGAGTCGGCCATCACGGGCGAGTCGGCCCCGGTCATCCGTGAGTCCGGAGGCGACCGCAGCGCGGTCACCGGCGGTACGAAGGTGCTGTCCGACCGGATCGTCATCAAGATCACGACGAAGCCTGGCGAGACGTTCATCGACCGCATGATCAGCCTGGTCGAGGGCGCCGCGCGGCAGAAGACGCCGAACGAGATCGCGCTGAACATCCTCCTCGCGTCCCTCACCATCGTCTTCCTGTTCGCCGTGGTCACCCTGCAGCCGTTCGCGATCTACGCCGGCGCGGAGCAGTCGCTGATCGTGCTGACCGCACTGCTGGTCTGCCTGATCCCGACCACCATCGGCGCACTGCTCTCCGCGATCGGCATCGCGGGCATGGACCGCCTGGTCCAGCGCAACGTCCTGGCGATGTCCGGCCGCGCCGTCGAGGCCGCGGGCGACGTCTCCACGCTGCTGCTGGACAAGACCGGCACCATCACCCTCGGCAACCGTCAGGCTGCTGAGTTCGTCCCGGTCAAGGGCACCACCGCCGCGGAGGTGGCGGACGCGGCACAGCTCTCCTCGCTGGCTGACGAGACTCCCGAGGGGCGTTCGGTCGTCGTCCTGGCGAAGGAGAAGTACGGGCTGCGCGAGCGGCACCAGGGCGAGCTGGAGCACGCCGAGTGGGTGCCCTTCACCGCCCAATCCCGGATGTCGGGTGTGGACGTCGACGGCAGGAAGATCCGTAAGGGGGCGACCGGTTCGGTCATCAACTGGGTCAAGGAGCGCGGCGGCGACGTCCCCGACGACGCCGACACCCTCGCCAACAAGATCTCCGAGGCCGGCGGCACCCCGCTGCTCGTGGCCGCGGAGGACGGGGACAAGGCCCGCGTCCTGGGCGTCATCCACCTCAAGGACGTGGTCAAGGAGGGCATGCGCGAGCGGTTCGAGGAACTGCGCCGCATGGGCATCAAGACCGTCATGATCACGGGTGACAACCCGCTGACCGCCAAGGCCATCGCGGATGAGGCGGGCGTGGACGACTTCCTCGCCGAGGCCACGCCCGAGGACAAGATGGCGCTGATCAAACGAGAGCAGGCCGGCGGCAAGCTCGTGGCGATGACGGGCGACGGTACGAACGACGCCCCGGCGCTGGCACAGGCGGATGTCGGTGTTGCG
>NZ_JBUEGC010000093.1:0-7755 GCF_054963655.1 Streptomyces sp. HSS9-12
CCTCCGTCGGCCCTGGTGGGCGGCTGACGGAGCGTCGGCGACCGGACCCGCCTGAAGTCGTCCCACGGATAACGCCCTAATATCTGCGGTAGTTTGATTCGTCACCTGCGGTGACGTTCTCCGGTCGCTACAGGAAGCGGCCCTGTTATCCGTGGCAAGGGAGAAGCAGTGCCCACCGTCGTACAGCTGTCGGCCGGGAAGGCGTTGACCGTCCGCGCGGCGGCAGACGCCTTCCTCAACTCGCTCCGCAACCCGAACACGGCCCGCAGCTACTCGACCGGAGTCGGTAAGACGGCCGAGCGGATCGGGGAGGCCCGCCCGCTGGGGTCGGTCGCGGACGACGAGATCGGTGAGGCCCTGGAACTGCTGTGGGGCACCGCGGCGGTCAACACCTGGAACGCCCGCCGGGCGGCGGTGCTGTCGTGGCTGGCCTGGTGCGAGTCGTACGGCTACGACGGGCCGGCGGTCCCGGCCTGGACGAAGCGGCTGGCTGTGCCGGACTCCGAGACCCCGGCCCGCTCGAAGATGGCGGTGGACCGGCTGATCGCCCGGCGTGAGGTCCACCTGCGGGAGAAGACGCTGTGGCGGATGCTCTACGAGACCGCTGGGGCGGTCGGAGGAGGTCCTCGGCGTGAACATCGAGGACCTGGACCTCGCCGGGCGTCGCTGCCCGGTGAAGGCCAAGGGCGCCCGGAGTAAGGTTCGCCGTCGCGGGCAGGCACGCGAGGACTTCGTGCTGGAGACCGTGTACTGGGACGCTGGCACCGCGCGGCTCCTGCCCCGCCTGCTGCGCGGCCGGACCCGCGGGCCGGTGTTCGTCACGCACCGCCGCCCCGGCCCGGGAAAGGTGGTCAACCCGCGGGATGTCTGCCCGGACACCGGCCTGGGCCGTCTCTCCTACGGCCAGGCCCGCGCCCTGCTCGATGAGCACACCGCCGTGCGGGGGCAGGGGACCGGCTGGGACCTGCACGAGTACCGCCATTCCGCCCTGACCCACCTCGGCGAGCAAGGCGCCTCCCTGCTGATGCTGATGGCGAAGTCGCGGCACAAGAAGCCGGAGAACGTCCGCCGCTACTTCAAGCCGTCCCCCGAGGCGATCTCGGAGCTGACCAGTCTGCTCGCCCCCGGTGACGCGCGCCGCTGACCTTGCTGTCGCTGGTGTGCCCTACCGTGGAAGGCTCACGGCCAGACGCGTACCGCTTTCGCCGCCGTGCCGGGCGACCACGCCAGGTCCTCCAGGGCCCGCGAGTGCAGCAGACCATCCCAGCCCGAGTCGCCGACGGGGAGCGTGGGAGTAGGGGTGCTGGCAAGAGCCCTGTCACCAGCCGCGGACGGTGGCTGGCTTCAGAGAATCGAGCCTCCACCGACCGCGGGGTGGTTCATGAGAGCCCCTCACCGTCCCACCCACAGACGCGTGGTCCACCCGGTATCACGGCTGACTGCGTCCGCGGCCAGGACGGTCCCGTCAGGACTGAACTTCACCGCGCCATGGGTGTGCCCGATCTGGCCTTCAAGGGCGGTGATGCCGCAACCGGTGGCCGCCTCCCACAGACGGACAGTCATGTCATCGCTCCCGGTGGCGAGGATGGCACCATCGGGGCTGAACGCCACCGACTGGATGTGGTCGGTGTGGTCGCCGAGGACAGCGACGGCCCGGCCGGTGGCCACGTCCCACAGCCGCGCGGTGTCGTCGGCTCCGCCGGTCGCCACGATGGTGCCGTCCGGACTGAACGCCACCGAGTAGACGGGTTCGGTGTGACCCTCAAGGACGGCGACCGTTTGGCCGGTGGCCACATCCCACAGGCGAATCGACGGATCGTTGCCGCCGGTGGCGACGAGAGCCCCGTCCGGACTGAACACGATCTGTGAGGCCCACTTGGTGTGGCCAGTGAGTGTGGCAGGGGCGTGCGAGGTGGCCACATCCCACAGCCGCACGGTGGTGTTATCGGCTCCGTTGGTCGCCAGGGTGGCGCCGTCCGGACTGAATACCAGGCGTTCGCTGCATCCGGCGAGGGTGTCGCGAGGGCGGCCAGTGGCTGACTCCCACAATCGCGCCGTGTGGTCGAGGCTGATCGTCGCCACGATGGTGCCGTCCGGACTGAACACCGTCCGGTGGACGGTTTCGGTGTGGCCGGTGAGGGTGGCGGCGACAAGGCCGGTGGCCACATCCCACAGCCGCGCTGTGCTGTCGCCGCGTCGTGTGCTGCCAGCGGCAAGGGTGGAAGCGTCCGGACTCAGCGTCATTGGTCCGGTCGACTCGGGAAGAGAGATGATGTCGGTGCTGCGGCCTGTGGCCATATCCCACAACCGGACGGTCGTCATATCGCGGACGACGAGGGAGGCGTCATCCCCTCTGAACCCGATGAAAAAGAAGCCTTCCAGGACATGGCTCGGCAGCCAATGCCGCGGCTGATCCTGCACCGACTGCACCACCGGCAGCGACGACGGAGGCGGCGGCATCGGTGAAGACGCCGGAGTCCTCGCGCCGAACCGCGTCCTCCACCGCCGGAGACCGGGAAGCCCGCCGGGCCTGCCCTCAGGCACCTTCGGGGCGTGGCTGGCCTGCGGGGCGGTGACAGTGGGCAGATGCGCGATCCCCGCAGCGCCAGGCGCCGAGGAAAGAGCTGGCGGCACGGCGGGGCCGCCGCCGGCCAAGGCGCGGGTGGCTGCCATGACGGTGCTCCGCCGGGCAGGGTCTTTCTCGAGCAGACCGGCCAGGACCGGCTCTAGCCACCCCGCATACCGCATCGGCCGTGGCGGATTCTCGCGGATGTCCGCCATAAGCGCCCACACGTTCGCGTTCTCGGCGTCGAAAGGGAGCCGGCCCTCCACCGCCGCATACAGGGTCGCACCCAGGGACCACAGGTCCGAGGCGGCGCTGGCACGCTTGCCTTGGAGTTGTTCGGGGGCCATATAGGCTGGCGTGCCCAGCATCGAACCGGTACTGGTCAAAGCGCTGGTGGCATCCGCAAACCAGGCGATCCCGAAATCCGTGATCACCGGATGCCGGTCGGACAGCAGGATGTTGTCCGGCTTCAGGTCACGGTGCACCACACCCGCTTCATGCGCCGCCCCCAGCGCCTCCAAGATTCCGCACCCGAGCCGCGCCACTTCCCCCGCCGGTAACCGACCCTGCTCCTTTAGCACCCGCCCCAGCGATGGACCGGACACCAACTCCATCACGATCACGGGCGCGCCCCCGTGCTCGGTGACCGTGTACACCGTGGTGATCCCCGGATGCTTCAGACGTGCCGCGGCCTGTGCCTCCCGCCGTATCCGCTCGACCGCCTCCTGCTGCTGCGCTCTGCTCCAGGCAGGCGACACCAGCAGCTCCTTGACCGCCACCATCCGGTCAAGCTTCTCATCGCGGGCACGCCAGACCCGGCCCATCCCTCCCTCGCCCACGAGATCCACCAGCCGGTACTGCCCAGCGACCAGGTCGCCCTTCGCCCCCGTCATGGCCACCATGATACGTTCTAACGCCCCATCACGAACGCGTGTATCCCCAAACCAGGAAGCGAAGCTTCTTCCCCCCGGACAGTGGCGCCGCAGTACTCGCGCAGCCCCTACCCGGCACCACGCACCTGCTGATGTGTCAGACAGGGAAGAACGACCGCCGAGGTCGGCCGGGCCATCCTCGCGGAGCGCTACGCGACCTACGTCGCCGAGTACGGCGAGCCCGCGTAGTCACTCGTCGTCGGCCGCTTGCTTGTCGCGCAAGGGCCGCAGCCCGCCGGGCAGCTCGGGTAGCTGGAAGGAGTACCGCCCGAGCATGTTGATGTGCTGCCGCACGAACGGGGAGAGGCGGGCGACGTCCTCGTCGCGGACGTCGAAACCGTCCGCGCGCAGCTGGTTGACCGCGGCGTCCATGTAGCGGGTGTTGAAGAGGACGACGGCGTTGAGGACCAGGCCGAGCGCGCCGATCTGGTTCTCCATGCCGTCCTGGTAGCGCTGGTAGAGCTGCCCCGAGCGGCCGTGGAAGATCTTCCGGGCGAGCGCGTGGCGGCCCTCCTGGAGGTTGGCCTGCGCCTTGATCTGGCGGCGGTAGCCGGGCTCGTCGGCCAGGCGCAGGATGTGCAGGGACTTGGCGATCCGGCCGTAGTGCGCGATCGCGTCCCCCAGCGGGGTCGGCCGCCCGTCCCGCGACAGCATCCGGATCACGTCGTACGCGCGGACCGCGCCGGTGTGGATGGAGCCGATGATCCGCAGGATGTCCTCCCACTGGCGTTCGATCCGGGCGAGGTCGACCCGGCCGCGGGCCGCTTCCTGGAAGGCGCCGTAGTCGGCGGTGCGGTCGATGCGCCACATCTTCTGGTCCGGCAGGTCCGCGAGCTGCGGCGCGTACACGAACCCGGCCAGGGTGAGCAGGCCGAAGATGATGTCGCTGTACGAGGCGGTGTCCGTGACGATCGTCTCCGGCCGCTTGCCGCCGTCCCGGTCGTAGAGGACATCGAGCACATACAGGGAGTCGCGCGGGGTGCCGGCCACTACCTTCCCGCCGAGCCCCGCCGCCTGGTCGTTGCGGGCGTAGACCGAAGGGACGGGGACGACGAACCGCATGCCGTCCACGGAGGCGACCAGACCGCCGCCCCACGCCTGCGCGAGACCGATGGACGCCTGGTGCTCGATGAGGGTGGCGTTCGCGGCACGGTAGGTGGCCAGCCGCAGATACGTCTGGTCGACGTGGGACAGCCTGCCGTATTTCAGCTCGTCAATCCCGCCGATGACCGGCGTGTACCCGACGTTGCAGCCATGCGCGACCAGCAGCGCGGCGACCGTCACGTGCAGGTCCTTGAGCCTGGCCTCGCCGCCGGTGATCGAGGTGAACGCCTGGTCGGCGCCGGTCCACGAGAACACCTCCAGCAGCACCTCCGGCAGGTCGACGCGGGGCATCATCGCCTCCACCGCCTTCCGCAGGTCGGTCAGCGAGGCGGGGTCGGGCTCCGGCTCCAGGGCGGCGAAGTGCAGGCGGCCGTCGTCGTCGAACACGATCTGGGAGTTCGCCGGCACCCGCCCGGCGACCTCCCGGTACGTGCCGTCCAGCAGCGCGGCCCGCGCCGCCAGGTGCTCGCCCGGCTCGCCGGGCAGGTTCAGGGAGGCCAGCACGGTCGGGCGGACCTGCTTCCATGCCTCGCCGTCCAGCAGCTTCGCCCGCGGGTCGCCCCACTTGGAGGAGTTCTTCGCGAACACCTCCCGTCGGCGCAGCAGCCGGTGGAAGGACTCCAGCACGCAGAACACGTACGCCTTCCAGTCCACCGTGCCCGCCTCCAGGTGCGGCGCGGACAGCACCAGCCGCCGCCACGAGCCCACCAGCAGGGACGTGTCGATCTCGTCGGGTCCGACCTTCTTGCGCCCCATCAGATCGGGCAGCGACTTCAGCGCCTTGAGGACCGGCAGGCCCTCCGGGGTGGCACCGAAGTCGACGACCTGGACGAGGAGAGCCAGGAACGGCCGTACGGTGGGGAACCGGGTGACCAGCATCGTCCGCCATGCCTCGTCCGCGTCCGAGTCGATCGGCGGCGCCAGCTCGAACAGCGCGGCGATTGCGGCGGCCAGCTCCTCGCGCGGGACCACCGCCTCGATCCGCTCCCACATCGCCGTCAGGGTCGCCACCTCTGGCGGACTGATCTCCCCGGACTCGGTGTCGACCTGCTCGCTCGTGGTGTCGAACACGACCCGGAACGCGGTCGCCAGCCTGATCCCAGCCCGCTCCATCCTCGGCAGCGTCTTCAGCTTCTGCTTCGCCGTCTCCCGCTCCGCCCGCACGAGCAGCCTCGTCGCGATCAGCACCTCCAGCAGGTCCAGCGCGTCATCGACCGCCCTGCTCGTCAGGTACACCGTCGTGGCCAGCAGGGTGGCCAGGCGCCGGGAGTCGCCGTGGCGCCGCAGCAGGGACGCCTTGACGTCCACGCCGTACCGCGACAGCTCTGCCAGTCGCCGCGGCGGTATCCCGGACACATCTAGCTCGCCCATACCGAACGCGTCGATCTCCGCCGCCCGCTCAAGCGCCCACTTCATCTGGGGCCCGGAGATCCTTACCGGGCCGCGCCGCAGCCGGTCCAGCTCCGATACCCGCGCGCCGGGCGGCACGGTCAGCAGGGAGTCGAGCACCGCCCGCTGACCGGTGCTCAGCAGCCTGTAGAGGCTGTCCCACAGCCGCTGGTTCGCCGCCTCCCGCACCGACGCCACCAGCCGGGCGAGCGTCGTCACGCCGGGCAGCAGCACGCGCCTTTCACGCAGCCACCCCACCGCCGCGTCGAACAAAGCCTTCGGGCCCTCCCCGGTTGTCCACGCCCGCGCGTCCACCCACACCCGCAACTCGGCTTCCGCCTCGGCGAACTCCGTGTACTCCAGGAGCTTCCGCAGCTCACGGACGTGGGCCAGCCGGGTGTTCTCCCGTTCCCCGTACGCCTTCAGTGCCGATGCGTCCGCGATGCCGAGCTGCTCGGCGAGGTAGTCGACGACTTCAGCCGGCACTTCGGTCGGGTCGTCCAGGAACACCCCGAGGTAGCGCGCGGTCGTGAGCTGGGCCCCGAAGCCCAGCCGGTTGTGGGACCGCCGCTTGCCCTCGATCAGCTCCCGGTCCGCGTCGTCCAGGAAGAAGAACCGCTCCAACTCCGTACGGGACGGCGCTCCGTTGTACGCCGCGTACGCGGCGGCTTGTGCATCCGTCAGAAACTCGACCGGCACCCCGGACCTCCACACAGTCAATGATCAACACGACTGCTGAAGGCTCCGCCCTCGAAGAAGTCCAGGTCAAAGCGCTCTCAGGTGCGCGGGAGGCTTAGCGCCGGTTTTCGTTCCGATGTTCCTCAACCCCCGATGCCGAGGTCGTTGGCCAGGGCCGCGAGTGAGTCTGGGTGCATCGGCTGGCCGGCCCGACCAGGCGAGCAGGAGATCGGCGACCGGCCCGGGGATGGGGGAGGGTGGTTCGCCAAGCCGGAGGAGGACCTGGTCGCCGTCGTGGACCACGTCGTCGACGGTGAGGCGGACCACGCGGCTGAGCGGCTGCGCGTAGAGCAGAACGATGGCGCCCGCGACTCGGGTCCGCAGCGGTAGATCATGGCCGGTCAGGAGGCGGCCGAGCATGTCGATGCGTTCGTGCTGCGGGAGCGGTGCCGCTTGGCGGATCACTGCGGCGGGCAGTCGGAAGCGCCTGGTGAGCTTGCTGGCCATGCACCACAGCAGGAAGGCCCGGATGGTGTTGCGGCCGTGCTCGTTGTGCTCGGCGTGCCAGGCGTCGATGTCGGCCTGGCGGCAGGCGGGCAGGGCGAGGTCGTGCTCGGAGAGCCATTGGAGGAAGGCGGTAGCGTGCTTGACCTGGTCGCCCGCATAGCGTCGGCCGGCCGGAGTGATGGGCTTCTTCTCCGCGCGGGTGCGCAGCCGTGGCAGGACTTCCCAGGTGGCGAAGCGGCGGACGAGCTGGGCATGGTCCGAGTCTGTGATGTCGGCGTCGAACGAGCAGATCTGCTTGTCGACGGTGGGGAGCACGCCGCAGGCCATCAGAAGTTCCCGCAGGTGGGAGGCCGCCCTCCAGGGCTGGAGGGTGTGGAATGCCTCGTGGGTCAGCTCTATCTCTCCGCGGCCGAGGCGCCGCAGCAGGTGCTCGGGCGAGTCGGTCCGTCCCTTGCGGGTATAGAGCCAGGTCAGGCCGGACAGCGGGTTGTCCATGGCGGGGACTGTAAAACGTTCGGCTCTGTCCCGTAATCGGTGGTAACGAAGGGTGACGGGCGTCGTTGGCGTGGTGTGCGCGAC
>NZ_JBUEGC010000094.1:0-7753 GCF_054963655.1 Streptomyces sp. HSS9-12
TGGGGGTCGCCCCCGCCTACGCCGAGCCGGCCAACGGGATCACGATTCACAGCACCACGTCTTCCGTGTGGACGGCGCGACCTACGCCGGGCCGCCCACGGAGAAGAACGAGTCCGACCGCATCGAGTGGATCCGCCTCACGGAGGTGCGGGGAATGATCGACCGCCGCGAGATCGTGAGCAGCGGATCGCTCGTCGGTCTGCTGTACCTGCTCATGGATGAACGGCGGCGCCGATCACGCGGCGGCGGCCGCTAGCGATCCGCTGACCGGTGGGAGGAGTTCCCGTAGCCGCGCCTCGAAGGCCAGGGCTACGGGCTCCTGCCTGTGCGGGGCCAACTGGTCGTAGAACTCACGGAGATGGCCGGACACTCGCTCGGAGGCCACCGTCGGCGTGCTTCGACGAGATCTCGCATGCAGCTTGGTCTGGATCCCAGTACCCGGCGCTACCAGGCCACCGTGCTGGTCGCAGCCATCAACGAATGGCTGTGACCAGCACGGTCCCAACACGCAGTGGGATGCCTCAGCCTTCGTCCAGCACCGCCTGGATCACGTGCCGAGCGTTGCGTGCCATCGCCGGGTTTGTCCTCCGGTAGTACGGCAGCGCGATCAGCGCCTGCGAGAGCGTCCGCCCCCGGCCGCGGCTCCAGGTCGCGTCGTCCACGCCCAGCGCCTCGCGGAAGACTTCCCTCGAATTGGCCGGCAGCAGATTCCACGCTGGGAACAGATCGCACGCCGGATCACCCACCCCCAGGCACCCGAAGTCGATTACCGAGGTCAGCCTGCCACCGTCCACCAGCAGGTTGCCTGGCATGAGATCGGCATGCAGCCACACCGGCGGCCCGTCCCAGCCCGGGGCCCGCAGCGCCTCCTCCCATACCGCGGCGGCGGCATCGCAGTCGACGCCCTCCTGCGGGAGCCCGCGCAGTTCCTCGATCGCCGCCCGGGTCTCCGCGTCGAGCGAGGGGACCGGCCCGCCGCGATGGGCCTGCGGCGCGCCTGCCAGGGTGATGCTCCGCATCGCCGCGACGAACTCGGCCAGATCCTCGGCCAGCAGCACCGGCTCACTCAGTGCCCCCGCCTCGGGGTTCTCCCCGGCCAGCCACCGGTACACCGACCACGGCCACGGATACCCCTCGGCGGGCTCCCCATCCCCGAGCACCTCGGGGATGGGCGTGGGCAGATGGGGCGCGAGTCGGGGCAGCCACGTCCGCTCCATCGACACGTCGTTGGCCCCGCCCCGCACCAGCGGCAGCCGTACGACCATGTCGTCGCCCAGCCGGTACATGGCGTTGACCGTGCCGCCGGACGGAAACCGCTCCACCGCCAGCCCCGCCCACTGCGGGAACTGCCCGGCGATCAGCCGCCGCACAAGGTCGTCGTCAATGGGGTGCATGCCGGGATGCATCTGCCCTGTGCTCATGGCACGTCATCCGACCGCCGGACGCCGACGGGCGTCAAACGCTTTTCCGACGCGGCTCAGGCAGGAGGAAGAGCATCGCGACCGTTGCGCCGGTGGCCTTTCCGATGCCGAGGTGTTGCGCAGCAGCGGGCCGGCCACCGGCGGTATGTGACGTCCGAGCCGATGGCACCGGCGGTCTGGATGCTCTTCGGCGGCTCGGCTGCGCGAGGCGCTCAGGCCCGTTCGGAGGCCGTGGCGTCCGAGATCGGGGAGCCGGCTTGGCGCGGGACCCTTGCGCCGGACGTCCCGTCCGCCTTGGGCATGAGCAGCAGTGCGGCCATCCCGACAACGCAGCAGCCCACGATGTACCAGCTGATCCCCGTGCTGGAGTGGGTGTGTTCGAGGATCGCCGCGGCGATGAGGGGGGCAGGCCCGCCCGCGATGACGGATGCCAGTTGGTAGCCGAGACCGGCGCCGCTGTAGCGGACATTGGTCCCGAATCCCTCGGCGATCAGCGCGGCTTGGGGGCCGTACTGCATGTCGTGGAAGAGGAGGGACAACACGATAGCGAGCAGGACCAGGCCCGAGCTCGCCGTGTTGAGGAGGCCGAAGTACGGGAATGCGTACAGCCCGGTGCAGACGATGCCGATGCCGTACATCCGGCGACGGCCGATCCGGTCGGACACATGGCCGAACAGCGGGACGCTGACAAGCCCGACGGCTGCCGCGAGCAGGGTGTAGTTCAGCAGATCCCCCTTGGGGAGGCTGAGCTTCTCCGTGCCGTAGGTGAGCACGAAAGTGATGAAGAGGTAGAACGGGGCCTGCTCCGACATCCGGACGAAGGCGGAGGTGAGGACCACGCGGGGCTGGTGGCGCAGCACGCTCCAGACCGGCTGGCGTACCACCTCCCGATCCTCCTTCACCTCGGTGAAGGCGGGGCTCTCCAGCACCCGCAGCCGTACGTACAGCCCGATGCCGATCAGGACGACGCTGGCGAGGAAGGGCACCCGCCAGCCCCAGCTGTCGAACCCGTCGCCGGAAGCGGTGTTCATCAGTTTGACCATGCCGGTGGAGGCGAGCAGACCGAGCGGCACGCCCAGCTGTGGCCAGCTGGCCATCAGCCCGCGGCGGTGCCGCGGCCCCCACTCCATGGACATCAGGACCGAGCCGCCCCACTCCCCGCCGACGCCGATGCCCTGCAGGATCCGCAGCAGTACGAGAAGCAGCGGCGCGGCGATGCCGATCGCCGAGTAGCCAGGCAGCAAGCCGATGAGGAAGGTGCTGACACCCATCAGGACGAGCGTGGTGACCAGCGTCGACTTGCGCCCGACCCGGTCTCCGAAGTGGCCGAAGATCGCGGCGCCCACGGGCCGCGCGGCGAAGCCGACGAACTGCGTCCCGAAGGAGGCGATGACACCCGCATAGGTGGACTGGCCGGGGAAGAACAGGTGTGGGAAGACCAGGGCGGCGGCTGTGCCATAGAGGAAGAAGTCGTACCACTCGATCGCGGTGCCCACCGTGCTGGCGATCACCGCGCGGCGGCTGTGGGTGCGTATCTCATCCGGGGAGTTGAGGGGATTGTGCTGTACCACGGCGACTCCTCACATGGCGAGGGCAACGGGACGAGTGGGGCACGGGATGCAGACGACGCCTGGTCACTGAAGGGCTTTGGCTTGCGCATGTCAACCACCCAGACCCGCCGATCCGGTTCGGAATCCGCCCGCGCGGTGAGCGCGTCCCGGTGAGCGATCCCTCGTGGACGACGGTTCCCGCCTTCCCGCGGGGCGTTGGACATTTTCAGTTCGCGAACAGCTTGGCGGCCTTGACCAGGGTCTCGAACACCCCATAACCGAGTGGGATGCCCACGGCAAGCCAGCAGAGGAGCAGCCGTACGGTGGCGCTCCGCGAAGGTGGCGGGGCGGGGGAGGCGGAGCTGGAGCCGGTCATATTCACCCCCCTTCAGCAGGGTCGGGATCGGGGATGGAGCCGGACGGTGCACCGGCGACATACGTTCCGGGCTCGGCCGACGCGCCGGCTGACCGCGGGGTGCCGGTCGTGACCGGTCCGGAGGGCTCGTGGAAGCGGTCGGAAACCGGCCGCATCAGCAGGTTGGCAAGGAAGCCCACGGCGAGTATGCCGATCACGACGAGCAGCGCCGGACGGTATGCGGCCGCGGTGAGCTGGCCCGGGCTGCCCTGGTGCTCGATGATGCCGTTCACGATGAGGGGACCGGCGACGCCGGCCGCGGACCACGCCGTGAGCAGCCGGCCGTGGATCGCCCCCACTTGATACGTGCCGAACAGGTCCTTCAGATACGCCGGGACGGTGGCGAACCCGCCGCCGTAGAAGGAGATGATCAGCCCTGCCAGCGCCGTGAACAGCGCTGTGGAGGTTGGCCCGGTGGTCGCGAGCAGTGCGTAGAGCACGATGCCCAGGCCGAGGTAGAGGGCATAGGTCGGTTTGCGGCCGATGACGTCGGAAACGGAGGACCACACGAAGCGGCCGGTCATGTTGCACATGGACAGCAGCCCGACGAACCCCCCGGCAACCACAGCGGAGATGGTGGAGGTGCCGCCTGAGCGGAAGAAGTCCTGGATCATTGGGGCGGCCTGCTCGAGGATGCCGATGCCTGCGGTGACATTGCAGAACAACACCACCCACAGCAACCAGAACTGCGGTGTACGCAGGGCGTTGGCGGCGGAGACGTTCGCTGTGGTGCGCGGTGAGCGGACGGTTGCCTCGGCGGCTTGCACGGGGCGGGGCGGAGTCCAGTCGGGCGCCGGCACGCGCACGCTGAAGGCGCCGGACATCATGGCGATGGCGTAGGCGATCCCGAGCACGAGGAATGTCGCGGTCAGTGCGCTGCCGGAGACGTCCGCGCCGGTGCCGGCCGGGTCGTAGGAGGGGTCGAACACCTGCATCAGCTTCACCGAGAGTGGAGAAGCGATGAGTGCTCCTCCGCCGAAGCCCATGATGGCGAGACCGGTGGCAAGGCCCGGTCGGTCGGGAAACCACTTGATCAAGGTGGACACCGGGGAGATGTAGCCGATGCCGAGCCCGATGCCGCCGAGGAGGCCGTAGCCCAGATAGAGCAGCCACAACTGATGAGAGGCGACGCCGAGGGCCCCGACCACAAAGCCCGATCCCCAGCAGCAGGCCGAGACGAACATCGCCTTGCGAGGGCCGCTGCGCTCCACCCAAGTTCCGCCGAAGGCCGCGGACAGACCGAGCATGACGATGGCGATGCTGAAGATCCACGCGATGGGCGTCAGCCCGGTGCCGAAATGAGCCTGCAGCGGCGTCTTGAACACGCTGAACGCGTAGACCTGGCCGATGCTCAGGTGAACGGCGAGGGCAGCTGGTGGAATCAGCCACCGCTTGTATCCGGGTGGAGCGACGGTGCGGTCCCTGTGCAGCAGTCCGGCCATGGCGCGCTCCCCTCACCTCGCCTGCTGCGGCTGCGGCTGGCCGTTATGCGACGCCCGCACCGCACGTTATCGCCGTGTGTACAAGACAGTTGTTGCGACGTCAACAACCTGCCGTAACCCAGAAGCTCGCGATCAGCTCGCGATGCCGGCCTGAACGGCGAGCGATTCGGCACTGCCGGTCCTGGGGTGCGGGCACCGCGGCCCCGGATACGGGGCGAGACCGGTCGGTTCGCCCCACGCCGGGGACGGCAGATCGGTCGCCGACTGTCGGCGCTGCCCGCCTACTCCACGCTCATGCGTCGAGCCGGGGGCTCGCTCCGCCCTGGCCACCGACGTCGGCCTGGGCGCTGTCGCCCGGGCACGGCTTCTCCGGCGCCGACTCCGCTGACCGCTCGATACTCGACGCACAGACCAGGATGCGGCCCGCGGCAGGGTCCTGCTCGAACGGAAGATTCTCGGCTCGGCAGAATATGTGAATCGAATCACTGATCTCGATCCTGGCCTTGGCCGGTACCTCATGCTTGCGGATACTGAATAACTTCCGACCGGAAAGTCATGTGTTATGAGTGAGCACGTTCACGTCCGCATCAAGAACGGCATGGGTCTATCTGAGGAAGGGGAACTGGTCGAGTACTTCAGGTGCAGGTGCGGTGCTACATGGACCAAGAGCTACCGGGCTGACGAGGGGAATCCCGAACGCTGATCGCCCTGGATTACCGAAGGCCGTGGCCGGTTCAAGACCGACTCCGAATTTTCGGAGGTATCCATTCTCCGGAGAGTGAATCCCTCTCTCCGGAGAGTGAATCCCTCTGATCGGGGCACGCGAGTCAGATCATCCCGGTGGCTGCGACCCGGCGGCGCCGGTCTTCGGCAGCCGGGCAAGTCCCGAAGGGACACATTGAAGGTCGCGGGGCGGGGCGCGGCGCTGGAATCGGCCGTGCGCGCGCACGGAGCCTCGCCGGCGAAACGGGCGGTTGAGAAGGCAGGCGTTCAACCGTGCAGATTCAATACATGATGAACAGGCCGCCGGCGAGTGTGGTACCGACGGCTCCCTTGAAGATGCGGCGCGCACATGGCGGATGCCGGCGTCGGTGCCCTGCCCGTCGTCGATCGTGACCGGGTGATCGGCATCGTCACCGACCGTGATCTTGTTGTGCGTGCGTTGGCCCGGGGGCTGTCACCCGCAGACCCGGGTGGAGGCGGTCATGTCCACCGCCCCGGTGACCGTCGAGGCTGATAACGCCGTCGCCGTCGCCATCCTCACCATGCGGTCGGTGCAGGTGCGTCACCTTCCCGTGGTGGCCGAGGGGCGCCTGGTGGGCATGATCTCCATCGATGACCTGTTCTGGCAGCTGACACAGGAACTCGCCGACCCGGCAGCCGTGGTCGATGCGGCCAGGAAGACACCGGGGATCTTCCGCGGCACCAAGCAGGCTCCGCTGCTCGACGGCTGACCGGCCCAGTGCCAGATCACGGCCTCAGGCTGAAGCCTTGCCACTGATGCCACACGGCGATGCAAGGGCCCTCCGGCATGCTGCCCACCACGCCCTGCCGGACTGCTCGCGGTGTCAGTGAACGACCGAAGGGCATGTGGCGGCACCCCTTCCCGCTCGCCTCGGGTGCCTGGCACACGCTTCCATCAGTCGCCCGGCAGTCTGACGGAGGGTGCGACGGTGATCAGGGGGCACTGAGCATGGTGGAGCAGACCGTGGCTGACGGAGCCGAGGAGCATGCCGGTGAAGCCGCCGTGGCCCCTGGTTCCGACGACCAGGCCCAGCGCATGAGCTGATTCGCGGGTGAGGACCTCCACCGGGTGACCGCGCAGGACCTCGTGGTGCACCTCCACATTGGGGTGGGTCGCGGTACGGCCGGAGGTCACTTCCGAGAGGATCCTTCGGCTCTCTTGCTCGGCTGCGCCCTCGTCGAGGTTACCGAGAAGTGGCGGGTGCCATACGTACAGTGCTCGCAGCGCGGCACCGCGGAGCTCCGCTTCCTCAAAAGCGAAGTCGATCGCCCTTTGTGACGTCGGGCTGCCGTCGACGCCGACCACGAAGTACGGCCGCTCCTGTGTGGTGTGCTCGGGCTCGCGTACGACCACCACCGGGCAGGGAGCGTGGACGATGACCGGTAGAGCCACAGCCGCGGAACTGAATAGTTCTCGCACAGCGGACAGATCCCTGGAGCCGAGGACGACCATCGTCGCCTCCTCGGCCTGATCACGCAGGACCCACGGTGCCTCGCCTTCCGCGAGCAGGGTCGAGACCTCAATGCCTGGCCGGCGGGCCTGGACGAAGGCGACCGCCTCGTCGAGGGCTCGTTCCCCCGCCGCATGCAAGGTGCGGTTCCACCTGTCCCAGGAGGGCAGCAGGTCCCGCTGCGTGACCCTGATGGTCGGCTGTCCTTCGGCGAGCACCACGCGCAGGGGCAGGTGACGCCGGTCCGCCTCGTCGGCGGCCCACGCCAGGGCCATCCGGTGACGGGGGTCGGGATCGAGACCGACGACGATCGGCCTGTGCCCAGGGAAATCTGCCATCGCCTGCTCCGATGTGTCCTCGCCTGCTTGTCGCGGGCCTGAGGCACCTGCGAACTGATCCGGGGCACGGAGCCGCCGCCCGCACGGCCGACTGGCCGCACCTCCGACCGGTTCCCCCACGGCTCCTCTTTAACCCGTTCTGACGAAGGTCGGATTCCGGCGTAACAAGGGGGTCTCTGCACGATGACTCCGGTCCGGGTTACCAGAACTCGGACGCGCATCCTGGTGGGGGGCGCCATTTCGATGGTGGCCCTCTCCGTTTGGCTCGTCCGGCACATCACGTCTCAGATCAACACCTGGCAGGGAAATGGACAGGCCTTCGCCACGATCTACGCGTTCGCCTTCCTTGTCCTGATGCTTCAGACTGATCTTGCGAGGAACCCCGGGCGTGA
>NZ_JBUEGC010000095.1:0-7749 GCF_054963655.1 Streptomyces sp. HSS9-12
CTGGACAAGGCGGCCCCGGAGATGTTTGCTTGGCTGGGGCGACACCGCTGCTCACTGGCGGAAGGCGGCGAGGCGGAGTAACCCGCCGGCCGGCCTCCCGCCCTGGAAGGCTGGCCGTACGAGGGCACTCCATGACGCCCGGCGCGACCGCCCGTACACCGTGGCGAGCTGATCTCCTGGGCCACGGGAGTAAAATTGACAGTTCCTGCCTCAATCTTGACCGCATTGTCCTGCTTACGTACCGGGTTTACGCCCCAACTCCAGCCGAGCCGCGCGCAATCCCCGCCATCGGCGATCACGGCGTGGCACACTCCGACCGAAACTGCCTTGCAAGTGATCGAGTTTGATCAGGGGGAAGCTCCGTATTGTGATTCTATCTGTTCATCCGGAAGTATTTACTCTACGTGTGTTGCGGTAGGGGCCGCTGCGCGAAACGAGCTGAACACTTGCTCCATTCTGGGAGCGCCGGAAGAAGGCCATGGATGAGCGTCGTCGACAAGTGCATCGCGTACACCCGTTCTCGAGACCTCAAAAAAAGCGGATGGTACCCCTTCTACCTCAACTTCAGCGAGCGCGACCGAGGTGTGGCCCAGCTTCCTGATGGACGCAAAGTCGTTATGTGCGGTTCGAATGACTATCTCGGAATGAGCACTGACCCGCGTGTGCGTGATGCCGCCGCGGCGGCTTCGCTGCGGTACGGCGCGGGCTGCACGGGCTCCCGGCTGCTGAATGGCAACCTCGAACTCCACGACCACCTGGAGAAGGAACTCGCCGAGTTCTTCGGCAAGCCGGCTGCCCTGCTGCTGGCCACCGGCTATCAAACCAACCTCGCCGCTGTCACCGGGCTGTGCGGCCCGGCAGACTACATCCTCATCGACAAGCAGGCGCACGCCTCGCTTATCGACGCGGCCCGGCTCAGCCGGGCCAGAGTCCAGTGGTTCGCCCACAACGACACCGAGGACCTGGTGCGTAAGCTCGAGCAACTCCCCGCAGGCGTCGGCAGGATGGTCGTCGTCGACGGCGTCTACAGCATGGAGGGCGACCTCTGCCCGCTGCCCCAATTAACAAAAGTGTGCCGGCAGTACGATGCCACTCTGCTGGTCGACGACGCCCATGGTGCGGGCGTTCTGGCCGAGGGAAAGGGAACGTGCGCCCACTACGGCCTCATGGACCAGGTTCCGATCGTCACCCTCACCTTCTCCAAGGCCTTTGGATCGGCCGGAGGAGCAATCCTCGGTGATGAGGATGTCATTGAGTATCTCCGCCACAATGCCCGTAGCCTGCTGTTCTCCGCGAGCTTGAGCCCGGCCAACACAGCAGCGGCTCTGGAGTCTCTTCGCATTCTCCAGGAGGAGCCGTGGCGCTGCGAGGCAGTCGTCTCCAAGGCGGAGTTCATGCGAAAGGAGCTGGCGTCCCTTGGCTACCCCATAGGTGCCAGTACGACTCCCATAGTGCCCATCGATACGGTGGACGAACAGCGCACTCTGGCGGCGTGGAATCTTCTGATGCAGCAGGGTGTTTACGTCAACCCGGTATTTCCGCCCGCCGCGTCACCCCGGCTGCGGACCAGCTACATCGCCGTGCACACCGAGGATCATCTCGCTCAGGCACTTGAAGGATTTGTCGCGGTCCGCGGCCAACTGTTCTCCGGAACAGGCAAGCTTGACCTGCCCCAGCAGGCACAGCACCACCGGGAGCCGGCGGTCGATCACTTCTGTGCCGGAGACGCATAGGAGCCTTTGTCGGCGAGAGCAGACCCCGGGCACTCGCTGCGGTACGTCTGCGGCCGGTGCACCTCGATGCGCCCCTTGCCTGCGGCCTTGGCCGCGTACATCGCCAGGTCGGCATTGCGCATCAGTGTGTTGGGGGTGATCTCCGCACTGGCCACCGCGATCCCGATCGAAGCCGCGACCACCGCCTTCGTACCGCCGATGCAGTAAGGCTTCGACAGTGCGGACAGCAGTCGCTCGGCCACCTCCCGCGTCCGGGTCTCGCACGACCCCGCCTCCCCTTCCAGCAGCGCGGCGAACTCATCCCCACCGAGCCGGGCAACGGTGTCCCCGGCCCGTACCGCGGACTGCAGGCGCCGCGCAGCCTGGATGAGCAGCTCATCGCCCACCGCGTGCCCCGCCGAGTCATTGACTGATTTGAAGCCGTCCAGGTCCAGGAAGAGCACCGCGGGTGGGGTGCTGTCGGCCGACCGTTTGGCCAGAGCATGCTTGAGCCGGTCGGTGAACAAGGCGCGATTGGGCAGGCCGGTCAATGCGTCGTGGAACGCCAAATGCTCCAGCCGGGCCTGGAGCATCACGCGTTCGCTCACATCGCGACTATTGATGATCAGTCCATTGGCATGGGGGCTGATCGTTGACTCGATGTGGCGCCACTGTCCATCGGCCGCCCGAATGCGGCAGGAGACGCGGCGGCTCAGACCCTGGCCGCTGACCTCGCCCTCTTCCCGCAGCTGTCCGATGGCCTTCTTCAGCGGCGCCAGGTCCTCGCGATGGATGAGCAGCGGCAAGCGGACGCCCAGCAGGTCCTCGGGCCGGTATCCGAATACCTGCCGTACGGATGGACTGATGTAGAGCAGGACACAGTCCTGTCCGGCGATGGCGATGACGTCGCTCGAACTCTGCACGAGCGTACGGAAATGATCCTCGCGGGCGGCAACCTCTCGTACGAGGCACAGGTTGTCCGCGTGCGCGACGCCTGCCCGCACGCTCAGCGTCAGCAGGACCGACCCTCCTACGACCAGTGTGACCGCATCGAGGTGGCCACCCGCCGCGGTGTGCGCGGCCACGGCCGCCGCACACACGACCACGGGGACGAACGCGGCCACCACTCCGGCCACTGGCAGCTGTCGCCGGTCGACATCGAGGGCGCTGGCACCGCCAGGCAGCCACGGCGCCGCGGCGATGAGGAACATGCCGGTCATCGTGCAGGTCTCGGTGAGCGGAATGGCGGTGGTCAGGACGGGCTCCGTGGCGAACATGCGGAGCATGTCGCCCACCGCGAAGAGCATCAGCCCAACGGCGGCAAGGGTGACGGCCGCGCGCTCCCCCGGCCGCATGGCGAAACGCAGCACCAGCAGCAGCCCCAGGACAAGGGTGTCCGCGACCACGCGGCCGAGGTCGGACAGCGATCTGAGGACGTCCCCGCCCAGATCGGCCCGATGGAGGAGGAACACCCAGCCGAGCGTGAACATCGATCCGGCGATCATCCAGCCGTCCAGAAGCCGGCGAAGCCAGATCAGCACCATGCCGCCTTCGCTGGCCGCCACGACCAACCCGGCCACGCCCATACCCAGCGCGATGGCGATCCCCACCACGGCCAGCATCTCGATCGCCGGATAGAGCGCACCGGTGGATGCCTGCAGCAGCTCGGAGAGCTGGCGCAGCACAAGCTCGTGCACGCCGGCCGCGCCCGTCGATACGCCGAGGAGCAGCAGCCGCAGCCGCACCCGCCCGGTGACCGATCGCGCACGCGCGAGGATCGAGCAGGCCGCCACGCCATGCGCAGCCGGCACCCCGACATCCGCCACGGCCAGTGCCGGGTGGGCGAACCGCCCGCCTATGGCCGCAGCGACCGCGGAGCCGATACAGATGGCCTGGCCCAGCCCTGCCACCCACAGCCAGTTGCTGCGCGGTTCACCCTGCGGTGAACCGTCCCTGTCCGCACCCCTCAGTACCAGACGCAAGGCGAACTCCCCGAGATGGTGTCCAGCTCAGAAGTCTTGTCCCCGAACCAGGAGTTGGGCAGGGGACGGTAATAAAGGTAGGAGCTACGTTCTGTAATCGGGGAGTACGATTCATGGTTCACCTGAAATAACGACAGATGGCCCGTAGTGGCGATGCTGGCGGGCTCCACCTGGTAAATAGGTCCCCGACGTCGCGGACCGCTCGGGTCGGCACTCACGGCGCCGTCCTCGTTGAATCATCAAGTGTTACGCAGCCGTCTCCGTGCACGGAGGGTGATGCCGGGGCCAGGGCGCGCTGCCATGGACATGATCCCGAGCCCGGGCTGCTCACGGGCCTCGCGCCGACCCGCCGCCGCTTCCGAGATCGGCCCGCATACCTCAATTGAGGTATGTCGAATTCGGTCGATTGGTGTGCTCGGATTTCCGCTATCCGTACGAAGCCGCAGGCCAGGTCGTTTTCCTAGTCTCTGGGGTATGCAAAAAGACGCCGAAAGGTCCGTGAGCAGGAGCAGCGATTCCGCATACCCGGGTCTCACATAGCGTACGGATTGAATTACTCACGGTGATCAATGCCCCCTGTGGCTCCGCCCACGGCGGGCGACGCGCTGTGGGCCCGTACGCGGATCTCTCCGGTGAGCAGCAGAGCGGCTGACAACCACAGGCCCCTGCAAATCTTCGCGGGCCTGACCACATCTCACCTCCGCTGAGATGACGGACCGTTCGCTGACTCCACCCGCAGCCGCGGCGGCAATGCCGTGCCCGGACCGCTGTGTTGCCCTTGTTCCCCCCTGGAAGAGCTGAGTCTTGATTCATTCCCCCTCTCGAGTACGTCCTGCCTTCGACCAGTCGAGCCGCCGCCGCAACCGGATGCTGGGTGCCGCGGTCGCTGCGGGTTTGGCACTGGGTGCCCTGTCCGCCCCCGCGGCAGGGGCCGTCGACAACCTCTCGCTGCGCAGCGGCGCCGAGACGGCCGGCTCCAAGGCCGACACCGGCTCTCCGGTGCGGGTGAACCAGGTGGGTTACCTGACCCACGGCCCCAAGAAGGGCACCGTCGTCACCGCGGCCACCAAGTCCCTGACGTGGACGCTCCGCGACGCCGACGGCAAGAAGCGAGCGAGCGGGACCACCACTCCCGCAGGTGTCGACCCGAGCTCCGGGCAGAACGTCCACACCTTCGACTTCAGCAAGGTGACCGACAAGGGCGAGGGTTACACCGTCACCATCGACGGGAAGAAGAGCGAGCCGTTCACCATTGGTGACAACCTCTACCGCTCGCTGCGCACCGACTCGCTGGCGTACTTCTACCACAACCGCAGCGGCATCAAGATCGATGCGGACATCGTCGGCGACAAGTACGCCCGTCCCGCGGGTCATGACAAGGCAGCTCCGAACCGGGGCGACACCGACGTGCCGTGCCAGAAGGGCGTGTGCGACTACCGCCGGGATGTCTCCGGCGGCTGGTACGACGCCGGTGACCACGGCAAGTACGTCGTCAACGGCGGTATTTCCGTGGCTCAGCTGATGTCCGCGTTCGAGCGCACCCGTACCACCAAGGGCGCGGACGCCAAGCCGCTGGGCGACGGCAAGCTCCGGGTGCCCGAGCACGGCAATGGCATCCCGGACGTCCTCGACGAGGCGCGCTGGGAGATGGACTTCCTGATGCGCATGCAGGTGCCCAAGGGCAAGCCCCTGGCCGGCATGGCGTACCACAAGGTGCACGACAAGCAGTGGACCGGGATGCCGACGCCGCCGCACCAGGACAAGCAGCAGCGTGAGCTGCACGCGCCGTCCACCGCCGCCACGCTCAACCTGGCAGCCACCGCTGCGCAGGCCGCCCGCCTCTTCGAGCCGTATGACAAGGACTTCGCTGCCCGGTCCCTGCACGTGGCCCGGACCGCCTGGGACGCGGCCAAGGCGCATCCGAACAAGTTCGCCAGCGACCAGGACTCCACGGGCGGCGGTGCGTACGGTGACGGCAACGTCAGCGACGAGTTCTACTGGGCCGCGGCGGAGCTGTTCATCACCACCGGTAAGGACACCTACCGCAAGGCGTTCCTCGGCTCGAAGCTGCACGGCGACGTCAACGCGCTCTTCCCGCGCGGCGGCGGCATGTCCTGGTCGTCGACCGCGGGCCTCGGGGCGCTCGACCTGGCCACCGTGCCCAACAAGCTCACCGACAAGCAGCGCGACGCCGTGCGCAAGACGGTGACGCAGGCCGCTGACCGCTACGCCGCGGACTCCGCGAAGTCGGCCTACGGCGTTCCGTATGCGCCGACGGACGGCAAGTACGAGTGGGGTTCGAACAGCCAGGTGCTGAACAACATGGTTGTGCTCGCCACCGCGCACGACCTGACCGGTAAGACGCGTTACCGCGACGCGGTGCTGCGTGGCATGGACTACCTGCTGGGTGCGAACCCGCTGAACCAGTCCTACGTCACCGGTTACGGCGAGCGGAACTCGCACAACCAGCACCACCGCTTCTGGGCGCACCAGCTTGACCGCAAGCTGCCGAACCCGGCACCCGGTTCGCTGGCCGGAGGCCCGAACTCCGGGCTGCAGGACCCGGTTGCCCAGGAGAAGCTCAAGGGCTGTGCCCCGGCGATGTGCTACATCGACGACATCATGGCGTTCTCGACCAACGAGATCACCATCAACTGGAACGCGCCGCTGGCCTGGATCGCCTCGTACGTCGACGACCTGGGCAGCAAGACGGGTAAGGCGATGCGCTGATCCCTGTGCGCCGAACCCGGTCGTTCGACCGGCTCAGCCGGCGGGTCTGCCACTGGCTGTGCCGATGCGGCGCCCCCCGATCGCGGGGGGCGCCGCTGCGCGTTGGTGGACCGGTCTGCCCGTACGCTTCCCTCATCGAGGCAGGTGCCGGGAAGGAACGGAACTGCGGTGCGTGTACTGCTGGGCTTCACCGGTACCGTCATCGTGCTGGGGATCTTCTCCTCGGTGCTGCGCACACTGGTGATCCCCAGGCCGTTGCGCTCCGGCTTCACCCGGGTCGTCCAGCGCCTGGTCCACGGGCCGTTCCAGCTGGTGGCCGACGGCCTGCACACCGCCGAGGCCAAGGACCGGGTGCTGGCCCCCGTAGCGCCGCTGTCCATCGTCGTCACCCTGATCGGCTGGCTCGCGTCCTTCCTGGTCGGCTATGCGCTGCTGTTGACGGCGGTGAGCGGGCTCGGGTTGGGGCACGCACTGCTCGAGGCGGGCTCCTCGCTGTTCACGCTCGGCTTCGCCAGCAGCAGGCGGGGGGAACTCACCGCCATCGACTTCTGCGCGGCGGCCACCGGGCCGATCGTGGTCGGCCTGCAGGTCGGCTATCTGCCCACCCTCTACAACGCCTATCAGCGCCGCGAGACCGAGGTCACCCTGCTGCAGGTCCGCGCGGGGAGCCCGCCCTGGGGGCCGGAGATCCTCGCCCGCTATGCGCAGGTCAAACTCCTGGACAGCCTCACCGAGCTCTTCCGCAACTGGGAGCGGTGGAGCGCCTCGGTGAGCGAGACCCACACCACCTACCCGATTCTGGTCGAGTTCCGGTCTACCAAGGCAAACCGCAACTGGCTGGTCGCCCTGCTGGCCGTCCTCGACGCCGCGGCGCTGCGGCTGGCCTTCAATCCCTCCCTGCCGCAGGCCCAGCTGCGGATGGCCCTGCGGGCAGGCTTCGTCTGCCTGCGCGATATCGCTGACATCCGACGTGTCCCGTACGACCTCGATCCCCACCCGGAGGACCCACTCCAGCTCAGCTACGAGGAATTTCTGCAGGGCGTGGCGCGGATGAGCGAGCAGGGCTATCCGATGGAGCGCACACCGGAGGAGGCGTGGCCGCACTTCCACGGCTGGCGGGTCAACTACGAGGCTGTTGCCTACCGGTTGGCTCGGGACATCGACGCGGTTCCGGCCCCATGGTCCGGGCCGCGTCGTACGGCGGTGGGCATCAGCGTTCCCCACACGCCGGTCGACCGCCGCCCCGTCGGCTAGTGCCGCGTCAGCCAGTAGCGAGGTGACCTGGTGCGGTCAGCTGCAAGGCGCCGGATCGGCCTCGTAGTGGG
>NZ_JBUEGC010000096.1:0-6741 GCF_054963655.1 Streptomyces sp. HSS9-12
GGAGCGGCCTCCCCGGCGCGGAGCGGCCTCCCCGGCGCGGAGCGGCCTCCCCGGCGAGGGAGCCGGTTGCGCCCCTTCGGGGCGTTTTGCTGTTTCTTGTGCATCAACCGGACTGCCGTACGGCACGGTTGATGTTGACGTAGGTGAGGACCCGCTCGTCGATCCGCCGTCACGGAGGTGTACGACATGGCCGAAGCCGCGCAACGGCTGAACGCAATCGCCGAGGACATGCTGGGAGCCCCCTTCCCGGTCCGTATCCGTGCCTGGGACGGCAGCGAAGCAGGCCCGCCGGGCGCGCCCATCCTCGTCGTACGCCACCGGCGCGCGCTGCGCCGACTCCTGTGGCGGCCGAGCGAGCTCGGACTCGCCCGCGCCTGGGTCACCGGCGACATCGACGTCGACGGTGACCTCTACACCGCCCTCGACCTGCTCGCCGGCCTGCTCTGGGAGCGCAGCCCCGGGGCCAGAGCCGGCACGAGCAAAGACTCCGGCACATCGCAAGAACGACGTACCCCCCTGAGCGTGCTGCGCGACTCCCAGCTACGTGCCGCCGCCCGTGAACTGATCGCCCTCGCCGGGCCCGGGCTCCCCCCACCCCCGCCCCGCGAGGAGGTGCGCCGCCGCCGGGGCGCCCTGCACACCCTGCGCCGCGACAAGGCCGCCATCAGCCATCACTACAACGTCGGCAACGACTTCTACGAGCTGGTGCTCGGCCCCTCCATGGTCTACTCCTGCGCCTATTGGGACCGGGACTCCACCCTGGAGGATGCACAGCGGGCCAAACTCGACCTCGTCTGCCGTAAGTTGGCGCTGAAAGCCGGCGACCGGCTGCTGGACGTCGGCTGCGGCTGGGGCTCGATGGTGCTCCACGCGGCGCGCGAGTACGGCGTGCGCGCCGTCGGTGTGACGCTCTCCACCGAGCAGGCCGTGTACGCCCGTAAGCGCGTCGCCGACGCCGGCCTGACCGAGCGCATCGAGATTCGTGTCCAGGACTACCGCGAGATCACCGACGGACCGTACGACGCCATCTCCTCCATCGGCATGGCCGAGCACGTCGGTTCCGCCCGCTACCGCGAGTACGCCGCCGACCTGTACGCCCTGCTGCAGCCCGGCGGGCGCCTGCTCAACCACCAGATCGCCCGCCGCCCCGAGCCGGACGAAGAGGCGTACCAGGTCAACCAGTTCATCGACCGGTACGTGTTCCCCGACGGCGAGCTGGCACCTCTGGGCAGCACCGTCTCGCTGCTGGAAGAGGCCGGTTTCGAGGTGCGCGACGTGGAGGCCATCCGCGAGCACTACGCGCTGACGCTGCGGCGGTGGGTGGCCAACCTCGAGGCGGGATGGCGGGAGGCGGTCCGGCTCACCTCGCCCGGGAGGGCCCGGGTCTGGAAGCTGTACATGGCGGCGTCCGCGCTGTCCTTTGAACGCAACCGCATCGGCGTCAACCAGATCCTCGCCGTGCGCACTCCGGCCGAAGGCGCTTCGGGCCTGCCGCTGCGCACCCGCGACTGGCGTGGCTGACCCTGGCAACCCCGGCCCGCGAGCGAGCCGAAGGGCGCGCCGGTGTCGAAAGGGACGAGACCAAGCGCGCGAGGAACGAGCGAGCGCAGCGTCGAGGACCTTCGACACCGGCTGAGCGCCCGGGAGGCGAGCCGCGAGAAAAGGGGAGGGGCACAGAGCGCGCGCCACAGGCGTGCAGGGGCCCGTCCCGCGCCCAGCGCGCGTGAGGACGGGCCCCTGCCATGAGTGCGAGCCGCAGGCTATTCGGCCTTGATGGCCTCCAGGGCGTTGAGCCTGGCCGCCCGCCGCGCCGGCCACATCGCGGCCAGTACGCCGACCAGCCCAGCCAGCGCCAGGAACACCGCGATCCGGTCGTACGGAATCTGCATCGTGTACGTCGACACCGACTTGGCGATCGACGACCCCGCGGCCCAGCTGAGGAAGAGCCCCAGGCCGATCCCGAGCACGGCGCCGAACAGCGAGATGACCACCGACTCCAGCCGGACCATCCGCTTGACCTTGGCCCGGTCCAGACCGATCGCCCGCAGCATCCCGATCTCGTGCTTGCGCTCGAAGACCGACATCGCCAGCGTGTTGACGACCCCGAGTACCGCGATCAGCACGGCCATCGCCAGCAGCCCGTACAGCATGTTCAGCAGCAGGTTGATCGCCTGGCCGATCTGGTCGCTGGTGGCCTGCTTGTCCATGACCTGGATCGCGGGGTTCTCGCCGAGGGCCTTGACGATGGTGTCCTCGGCCTCCCCGGACGCGCCGTCCTTCATCTTGACCATGACCTGCTGGTCGGCGACCCGGTCCAGGTGCCGGTCGACCACAGAGGTGGGCACGAACAGGCCGTCGAGCATCTCGTTGCCCTCGTACACCCCGGCGACCGTCAGCCGCTCGGTGCGGCCGTCGTCGAACCGCACCGCGAGGGTATGGCCCGCCGTCAGATGGTGCCGGTCGGCGGTCTTGCGGTCCACCAGCGCGCCGCGGCCGGCCAGCCCGTCGAACGAGCCGCTGCTGAAGTCGAGGCTGAGCAGCCGGTCGACGGTCTTCGGGTCGACGCCGGTGATCTGGTTGAACGAGCCGTCCACCTCGCCGTAGGCCGTACGCATCGGGCTGGTGGCCGTCACCTCCGGCAGTGCGTCCAGCTTCGCCCGCACATCCGGGGACAGCGGCGTGAAGTTGGCCATACTGACGGTGTAGTCGGCCTTGAGCGAGTCCACGGCCATCTTGTCGATGGCGCTGTGCATCGAGGTGGCGACCACCGTCATGGCGGTGATGAGCGTGAGGCCGATCATCAGCGCGGAGGCGGTCGCTGCGGTACGGCGCGGGTTGCGGACCGCGTTCTGCCGGGCCAGCTTGCCCGCGACGCCGAAGCTCCGCAGCAGCGGCGCGGCGGCCGCGACGACGGGGCGCGAGAGCAGCGGTGTGAGGACGATGACGCCGATCAGCACGACCGCCGCACCGCTGGCGAGCTGCATGTTGCCGTCCTTTCCGGCCGCGACCCCGAGGAAGAGCAGGGTGGCGCCGAGGGCGGCGATGGCCGCGCCGATGCTGTTGCGCAGCACCAGGCCGCGGACGGTGGGCGCGGCGTGGACGCTGTTCATGGCGGCGACCGGCGGGATCTTCGCGGCGCGGCGGCCGGGCAGCCACGCGGCCAGCATGGTCACCAGGACGCCGACCAGGAGCGCGACCACACCGGTGCGCGGGGCGATGACGAGCGCGCCGTCAGGCAGCGTGGCGCCGGCGGCGTTCAGGCCCGAGCGCATGCCGACCGCGATGCCGATGCCGAGCAGGAAGCCAATCACCGAAGCGACCAGGCCGACGAGAAACGCCTCGAGGAGCACGGAGCGGGTGACCTGGCGGCGGGAGGCGCCGACCGCGCGCAGCAGCGCCAGCTCCCGGGTGCGCTGGGCGACGAGCATGGTGAAGGTGTTGGCGATGATGAACACGCCGACGAACAGGGCGATACCGGCGAAGTAGAGCAGCACCTGGCTCATGGACTCGGTCTGGCGGGCGATGCTCTCGGCCTGCTGTTCGGCCAGCTCCGTGCCGAGGACGGCATCGGTGTCCTTCGGCAGGACCTTCTCCACGGCGTTCTTCAGCGCCGCGTCGGAGGTGCCGGCCGCGGCCTTGACGGTGATCTCGTCGTACTCGGCGGTGGCACCAAGGGCCTTGCGGGCGGTGGCGTTGTCGAACAGGACGAGGGTGCCGCCCGCCGCGACGCTCCCGTCGTCGGTGTCGAAGATGCCGGTGATCTTCTGCCGCATCACCGGCCCGTCGGTGGAGACGCGGGCGGTGTCGCCGACCCGGTAGCCGGTGCGGCCGGCGGTCCGGCTGTCCAGGGCGATCTCGTCAGCGGCCTTCGGCGGCCGGCCGTCGGTGAAGGAGTAACGCGGGTCTTTGCCGTCCGCGCCGGGGTAGTAGTTGGCGCCGAAGGTGCCCCAGTTCTGGCCGACCAGCTTTCCGTTCCTGTCGGCGAGCGCGGTGAAGCCGGACACGGAACCGGTCGCGGACTCGGCGCCGGGCAGGCTCTCGATCTTCTTCAGCAGACGGTCGGTGAGGCGCGGCTCCGTCTTCGTCTGCTGAGCGCCGCCGGGGGAGGGCTCCGTAGCGGAGCCGGTGGAGTGCACGGCGACGGAGACGTCGGCGAAGCTCTTGGCCGACTTGTTCTTGAAGGCGTCGCCGAGGGTGTCGGTGAAGACCAGGGTGCCGGAGACGAAGGCGACGCCGAGCATGACGGCGAGCACGGTCATCAGCAGCCTGGCCTTGTGCGCGAGGACATTGCGCAAGGCTGTACGGAACATGGGTGTCTGTCAGTCCTGAGGTATGGGCCGGTGGCCGGTCAGCTGGGTGCGGGGTCGGGTCAGCTCGTACGGCCCTTGGCCTCGAACTGCTTCATCCGGTCGAGGACGGCGTCGGCGGTCGGCCCGTACAGTTCGTCGACGATCCGGCCGTCGGCGAGGAAGATCACGCGGTCCGCGTATGCCGCGGCGACCGGGTCATGGGTCACCATGACGACGGTCTGGCCCAGCTCGCGTACGGAGTTGCGCAGGAAGCCGAGGACTTCGGCGCCGGAGCGGGAGTCGAGGTTGCCGGTCGGCTCGTCCGCGAAGATGATCTCCGGCTTGCCGGCCAGCGCACGGGCCACGGCCACGCGCTGCTGCTGACCGCCCGAGAGCTGGGACGGACGGTGCTTCAGCCGCTCCGACAGGCCGACGGTCGCCACGACCTGGTCCAGCCACGCCTTGTCCGGCTTGCGGCCCGCGATGTCCATCGGAAGGGTGATGTTCTCCAGCGCGTTCAGTGTCGGCAGCAGATTGAACGCCTGGAACACAAAGCCGATCTTGTCGCGCCGCAGCCTGGTCAGCTGCTTGTCCTTCAGCCCCGTCAACTCGGTGTCACCGATGCGGGCGGATCCGGAGGATATGGAGTCCAGGCCCGCGACGCAGTGCATCAGGGTCGATTTGCCGGAGCCCGAGGGGCCCATGATGGCCGTGAACTCGGCCTGCCGGAACTCGACCGAGACGCCGTCGAGCGCCACCACCTGTGTCTCGCCCTGGCCGTAGACCTTGGTGAGGTCCGTGGCGCGGGCGGCCACCGCGGTGGTGCGGGTGGCGGTGGGAACGCCTGAGGGGATGGTGGTCACGGGCGGGTCTCCTGTCGGGACGTCGGTGTGGGACGTACCCATCGTCCGTGCCGGTGAGGCCGCCCGGATCCGTCCCCGCTCCGGTTCCGGACACAGCCCTGGGAGTGAGCCCGGCCGCGCCGGCTCCTCCCTGGGGATGACGGTAACCCTGAGACGGCCGACGACTTTTTGTCAATCTCGTGCCATATGGATGAACGCCGCCCACTGGCCCGGGCGAGTGCTTACCTCCGGTCGCATGGTGCTGACGCCGTCTCAGCTGCCAATAAAATAAGACAACATCGGTCTGTCGAGCGGCCGTTGGGGCATTGCACCCGGATAGGCTCTGGCTGCGCCCTGGGGAGGACCGTAAGCCGTTCGGACGGTCGGACCATGAGGCCCGCCCGGATGGTGGAATGCAGACACGGTGAGCTTAAACCTCACTGGCCCTTCGGGCCGTGCCGGTTCAAGTCCGGCTCCGGGCACTCCCATAGGCCCCCAGGCGCACTCTTCGTATCCGGGCCGTCGCCCGCCGTCCAGCCGCGGTTTCTCAAAGATCCTCCTCTGGCACTAGGGTGCATTCTTTGCTTACCCATTACTCTTAGGGCAAGGTCGCGCAGGGCGGCCATGGAGGAGTGAGATGAGGAGCAGCAACCCGGTCTTCTCGCGACGGGGATTCAGCCGCGACAACGGCTACGCGGGCTTCGACGCGGCGCCGCAGGCCGGGGGCCCCGCCGCGGCCCAGGGCAACCCGTACGCCAACCCGTATGCCACGGGCAACCCTTACGCGCAGGGCGGTAACCCGTACGCCCAGGGCGGCCCGCAGAACCTCACGTACGACCAGCAGACGTACGGCGCCCCGCCGGCGGGTGCGCTGCAGACCGGCCGGATGACGATGGACGACGTCGTCATGCGCACCGGCATCACGCTCGGCACCGTCGTCGCCGGCGCGACCGTGGCATGGGTTTTGAACCTGCCGCTGCCGCTGGCGATCGGTGCCGCGCTGATCGCGATGGTGCTCGGCCTTGTCCAGTCGTTCAAGCGCAAGGCTTCGCCGGCGCTGATCCTGTCCTACGCCGCCTTCGAGGGGCTCTTCCTCGGGGCTCTGAGCAACTTCGTCAACCAGTACGTCAACGGCGCCGCGATGCAGGCGGTGCTGGGCACGATGGCCGTGTTCGTCGGCACGCTCTTCGCGTACAAGACGCGGCTCATCCGGGTTACCCAGCGTTTCTACCGCTTTGTGATGGCCGCGGCCATCGGCTTTGTGCTGCTGATGGTGGTCAACTCGCTGTTCGCGGTCTTCGGCGGCGGTGACGGTCTGGGCTTCCGCTCCGGCGGCCTCGGCATCCTCTTCGGAGTGATCGGCATCGTCCTCGGTGCCTGCTTCCTCGCTCTGGACTTCAAGCAGATCGAGGACGGCGTCACCTACGGCGCTCCGCGTGAGGAATCCTGGCTGGCGGCCTTCGGCCTCACCCTGACCCTGGTGTGGATCTACGTGGAGATGCTGCGTCTGGTCCAGCTCCTGCAAGGTGACGACTGACCGAGCACCAGCACGGCAAGGGGCCCGGAGGCGCTGCCTCCGGGCCCTTTGGTATGGAAGTGCGGAGCTAGTG
>NZ_JBUEGC010000097.1:0-6489 GCF_054963655.1 Streptomyces sp. HSS9-12
TGAGCTGGTGCGGCGCCCGTTCCAGCGGGGCCTCGGCACTGCGGACGTTTCTGCGGTGAGCTCGGGCGAGGCGGAATTGGCAGGTCTGGAACGGGCGCCGGCCGATCAGGCGCGTGCCCAGGCACTCAGCACGGTATTGGCGGTACGGGCCGCCATGGATGGGGACTTCCGCGTCGGTCTGCAACAGTGGCTCGAGGCGGCGAAGCTGGTGCGTGCGGGCGACGGCGACGTGAGTAACACGATCAGTGGCGGCACTTTCAACGGGCCGACGCTGCAAGGCAGGGACTTCTCGGGAGTCTCCTTCAGCGCTGCGGCCGCGCCACCAGCCGATCCCGGCGCTCATACGCCACGACAGGGATGAGGAGGTGAATGGCCCTCCCAACATTGGGAATAAACCTGGCGCTTGTCTCCGAGGACGCCTCGGTCGGCCGTTTCCGCGTCGCACGACAGCCAAAACGGCGCCGGCTCACGCAGGTGAGTCGGCGCCGCACTTGATCTGAGAGGTCGATGCGGGCGACCTTGCGGCCCACCTTGAGGTACAGCTCGGCACCTTCAAGTGCCCCTGCCTCGCTCACAACTGCGCCGAACGTCCGCTGGACAGAAGCCTCCGTAAGCGGCGTGGCCTGCTGGTCTCCGTCTGACTCGCGGATCAGGCGGAGGCCCTTCTGCTGGGCCACGCGGCGCACGGCCGAAATGCTTGGAGCGAAGTCCAGCGTGCGGCTGACCAGCGCGCCGAGCGTCTCCTCGGCGTGATCCTTCAGGGAGACGACAGGGAGGTTCTGCGTGTCCCCGAAGGAGCGCTTCGAGAAGCGCGCCGTGAACTCCGCTCGGGCGGCGGCGGCAGCGTCCAGGCCATGGAGGGCGGCCACCACCTCGCCTGCGAGGATGCGCTTGACCGCCATCGGGTGCGCAGTTCCCTCCTCCAAGCGCTTGGTGATCACGCGAATCTCGTCGTCCGTCCACTCGGTGAGCAGCTGGAGGTACGACTCGGTCAGGTGGTCGGGGATGGACATCAGCCGGCCGTAGACGTCATCGGGCGACGCCGTCAGGCCCACGTAGTTGCCCTTGCTCTTGCTTATCTTGGTGCCCGTGCCGTCGGTGCCCTCGATGAGCGGGGTGGTGATGACGACCTCGGGGGTCTGGTCCGAGATCTCCATGACCTTGCGGCACATCTGGAGGTTCAGCAGCTGGTCCACGCCGCCGAGTTCGACGTCGGCGTCGAGGCCACCGAGTCCCACGCCATGACGACGGAGTAGACGAACTCGGCGACGGACAGTCCGTGGCCCTCGGCGAGCCGGGTGCGGAAGTCCTCGCGCTGGAGCGACATGGAGACCGGCACCCGGGCGAGGACCCCGACGAGCTCCGGCAAGGTGACCTTGTTCAGCCATTCGCCGTTAAAGCGCAGGCTGGCACGCTCGAAGTCGATGAACGGCGTGACCTGCTGCTGGTAGCCGCTCAGGTTGCGGGCGATGTCCTCGTCGGTGAGGGGCGGTCGCTCCGAGAGCGTCCCGAAGGATCGCCGATCTTGGCCGTGACGTCGCCGATGATGAAGACGACGTGGTGGCCCATCCGCTGGAACCGGCTGGCGATGATGATCGGCACCGCGTGTCCGAGGTGGACATCGGGCGAGGTCGGGTCGATGCCGTACTTCACGACGAACGGCCGTCCCGCCGCCTGCGCGGCCTCGATCTTCTCGGCGAGCACCGCGGCCGAGGGGATCAGGTGATTCGCGCGCCCCTCGACCAGGGCCGCCTGCTCCTGGGGGAGAGGTCGAAGAGGTCGAGGGAGCGCCTTGTTGTTGTCTCGCCGAGCAGCTGCGCGACCGTATAGTCCGCGCCCAGGTCCGCTCCATCGAGGATGTGCATGACACGGGTGACAGACTCACTCAAACGGCTCATGGCGCCTATACGCTCCGGGTCGGACAACTGGCCTGACCAGTAAGGGATTGGAAGCAGCGATTTTATCATCGTCGCCCCCTGCGCATCGTCGGAATGATCACGAATGAGCCTGCCGTTCCTGGTTCGCTGTCAGCCGCACCAGCGGCCGTCCCGCGATCGTGCTGAAGAGGGACCTGAGCCACGGTGCTATCGGGCCATGGGCACAGAGCGTGCGGACGAGCATGCCCGGAATCAGGAGCATTGCGGACACGCGCTCCTTTCGCTGCAAGGCGGATTCCACCCTGTGGCCGGAAGCGAGCGCCCGAAAATCAGGGCTCCGTCAAGTTCCGTGATTGCGTGGAGTGTTGACGATCAGCTGGTAGGGGCGGGCAGCAGAGCAGGCACGGGTTTCTGATCATTGTGGTGTCGAAGCCAGATGATCACGAGGATGTCCCGTGCCTGCTGTTGCATCTTCCCCCATCCCTGCCGTGCTGGAGAAACTGGGGCCGCTGGATGCGGACCGGATCGCTGACCTGCGTCCCTACCTTGAATCGGTTCCGGATCCGCGCTCACGCCGGGGCCGGTGGTACTCGCTGACGGCGATCTTGCTGGTGTGTGCCTGCGCGGCCGTCTGCGGCGCGAAGAGCATCGACGAACTCGCCGAGTTCGGCGAGCGGGCCACGAACTCGCTGCTGGCATCCCTTGGGGTACGCCGTCACCTGCTCGGCTGGCGGCGCAGCCCCAAGCCGGTCACTCTCGGACGCGTCCTTCAGGCACTTGACGGCGACGCCCTGGACCAGGCCGTGGGCGCCTACCTGGCCGACCGGCACCGCATCACCGCGTCCGCGGACGTGCCCGAGGCCCGATCGCGGCAGGTCATCGCCGTGGACGGCAAGGCCCTCAAGGGCTCAGCCCGCCTGGCCGCGCCGCGCCGTCACCTGCTCTCGGCGGTCACCCACGACCGCGTCGCCACGATTGCCCAGGCCGAAGTCGGTGCGAAGACCAACGAAGTGCGCCACTTCAAGCCCCTGCTGGCGCCACTCGACCTCGCCGACGCCGTCGTCACCTTCGATGCCCTCCACTCGGTGAAGGCCAACATCACCTGGCTGGTCGAGACGAAGAAGGCCCACTACATCGCCGTCATCAAGACCAACCAGCCCACCGCCTACGCCCAGCTCGCCGCCCTGCCCTGGACCTCGATCAAGGTCCAGCACACCGCCTCCGCCACCGCCCACGGCCGCCGCGAGTCCCGCTCGATCAAGACCTGCGCTATCGCCGACAACCTCGGCGGCATCGCTTTCCCCCACGCCCACCTCGCCATCCGGGTCCACCGCCGCCGCAAGCCCACCGGCCGGCCCGAAACCCGCGAGAACGTCTACGCGGTCACCAGCCTCGCCGCCCATCAAACCCGCCCCGCCGACCTCGCCGCCGCCATTCGCGGGCACTGGGGAATCGAAAATTCCTCCCACTACATCAGAGATGTCACGTTTGCCGAGGACGCCTCAACCATTCACGCCGGCACCGCACCCCGGGCCATGGCCACCATCCGCAACCTCGCCATCGGCACCCTGAAGATCCTCGGAGCCGACAACATCGCCAAGACCACTCGAGCCATCCGCTACGAACCCGAACGATCACTCGCCATCCTGGGCATCACCAACAACCCGGACACTCACGGAACTTGATCAAGCCCTGCCCGGAAATGCCAGGAGATCCTTCTGAGCTGGCGGGGTCCGCCCGGATGCGGTTCCTTAAGTATTGGGTTCCCGCCGGAGTCGACCACGTTTTCCCAGTGCTCGATGAACAGCGTCCCACCTGTCATCGCCTCGGCGCATGTACGCAGTTTCGACGGGTGGAACCAGTCGTCGGCGTCGAGCGGGGCCACCCAGTCGCCGGTCTGAGGAGAAAGGCGTCGGTCAGGGACTGACCGAAACCCTGCTGGTTTCTCCGAATGACCTTGGCATCGCCTTCGTGGCGCAGGCACACCTCCTCAGTTTCGTCACTGGAGCCGTCGTCGATGACGATGACTTCGTGAAGGACGAAGTTTCCGGGCTCCTGTTCCAGGCAACTCGCTATGGCCCGGTCGAGATATCGGCCGTAGTTGTGGCACAGGATCACGCACGAAATGCGCGGAAGGGCGCTCACCGGTCGCCTCCGTACACGCGGGCGTATTGGTCGAGGATCGTCCGGTGCTCGTGAGCCCTGTGGCCGAGGAACTCACGGTTGAGGCGGCGGGGCCTGGAGCCGAGCCGCGCTGCCGCGTTCTCCAGTGCGGTCAGGAACTTCTCTCCGAAGAGATTGGGATGACCCTGCGACCAGTCGAACCATTCGGGTTCTTCGACGAGCCCCTTGTGCCGCTCGTACTGTTCGGGCAGGTGACCCGTGAGGGAGCAGACCGGAAGCAAATTCAGGTCGAAGGCCAGTTCCAGCTGCCCGGAGTGGCTGCCCCAGAGGTACGGCAGCAGCACCGAGTCAGAAGCCAGACCGGCTCCGACCACTTCCTCGTCCGTGGGGTACCGGCGCATGGTGAGGCGGGATACGGGGATCACGCCGGGCCGTCTCCGAGAGCAGCGGAGCACGGCCCCCGTCGGCGAAGTCGGCAGGACTGAACGCGCGCATAAGGATGTGGAGGGTACTGTGCGGATCCGTGATCCCCAGGCTCCAGTTGGCCATGGTGGACAGCTGGTCCCGGCTGGCCCGTGAAGCGCCGAACATGAGGTACCGGACCGCCGAGCTGGTCGCTTCGCGCTCCAGGCCGGCCAGCGACTCTGGGTCTGCTACGTACCCGTGAGGAATGACCGTTGCCCGGGGACGCTCGCCGAGAACCTCGGCGAGCGTTGTGACAGAGCCTTCGGTGAGACAGACTCAACTGACCTCGGCGGAGTGGAGCATTCGCAGCCGCGCGGTGAAGTCCTCGGCGTTGCCGACCATGGGGCGCGCGTCGTGGGCCGTGAAGACCACGTTGACTCCGTGGTTCAGGCACTCATCGAGCAGCCGCTCCAGGGTTGCGAGGTCCTCGAAGTCGATGTGGTGCAGGTGGAGGACGTCGAGCCATGTGAGAGGGCCGTGCTCGAGGAGCCAGGCGGCGTCGACCGCTGCTGGCACCGCGTTGCCGCTGGGGATCTCGGTCCCGCTCAGGATGTGGAAGTCACGGCTCTGCAGCTTCCACGCGTACGGGGTTCGAGCCGGGAGGTGGACGACACGCATGCCTTCGGACCGGGGAGCCGCTGTCACCGCTGTTCCCTCTCCGTCTTTCCCACTCCGACGAGGAGCAGTTGGGTGGACAGGCCGTTGGAGGCGTCGTCGCTGCGGGTGAGCCCGGCGTAGTGGATCTCGAACCCGGACGCCTTCAGCAGTGCCTGGAACTCGTCGCTCGCCCACTCCTGGACATGGCTGGGGTTGCGGGGCGGACCGGGAGCGTCGTAACCGCTGCGGCACTCGCGCGCCGGCGTGGACAGTACGGCGCATGCGCTGCCTTCCAGGAGGAGGCCACGGATCAGGGACAGGGTCGGCATTGGATTCACCACGTGCTCGATCATGTCGGAGCAGACCACGATGGACCGGCGCACGAGGGAGGGGGCGATGGGCAGCCGCTCGGCCGACTCCAGATCGACCTCGATCCACTCCCCGAAGGGGCGGTTGTCACGGCACCACACGAGGTTGTCCCCGAAGTCCACGCCGATGTAGGACCAGGCCGGGTACTCGTCGGCCAGCGAGGCCAGTTTGCCCGCTCGTCCGCAGCCGATGTCGATCATGACGTCGCGGCCGAGTTCCTTGGCCCGGGCGGCGGTGTACGGGTAGACGTCGGGCTGCCATGTCACGGTGTCGTCCGTCTCGTCGAGGAAGTACTCGACCCGGTCCCGGCTGCGGTAGCCGCTCCTGATGAAGTAGGACTCGGCGCCGCCGATGGGTTGGCGGGAGGTCGTGGTGTTTGCGTGCACGAGAGACTCCTTGCTTACTTCGGCCAGTGGGAGAACAGCGAGAGCATCCGCTCGACCAGCTGCTCGCGTACGGCGTGCCAGTCGGGACCTCCGCCGCGGCGCGCGGCGGAGACCCGGTCGTACTCCCGACCGTCGACCTCGGGCAGACACGCGTACATCTGGAGCAGCGCCGAGCCGTCCTCGGTGGGCGCGGTGTCGGTGTCCGCCTTGAGCAGGGCCCGGATGTCCTCGGCGCACATGGAGGCGTCGATCCCGGATCCGGGGATGCTCTTGCTCATCTTCGGGAGGCCGCCGAGGCCGGGGATCATCTTGGTGTAGATGCCGGACAGCCGTTCCGCGGGCAGGCCCCAGCGTTCCGCTCCGCGCCGGGCGAGGGCGACGTACTTGTGCTCGTCGACCCCGAGGGAGACCAGGACGTGACGCCCTTCGCGCAGGAGGTCCACGAAGTCCGCGGCCATGAGCAGGGTGGCCTGCTTCATGCCGTAGTTGAGATGGTCGAAGACCCCGTGGTTGCGGTAGAGCCCGGCGAGGTCCTCCTCCGCCCAGTGGAAGTCGTCGTCGTCCAGGTGGCGCGAGAGCAGGAACGCGGTGGCCAGGACGTCGGTCTCGCCCTCCTGCCTGCGCAGCACGCCGCGCTTGGCGTCGAACCCGAGGCCTAGTAGCAATGCCGC
>NZ_JBUEGC010000098.1:0-6055 GCF_054963655.1 Streptomyces sp. HSS9-12
CCGGATCGGCCTCGTAGTGGGCCTGCTCGGTCGATCGGGCAACGCAGCAGATGGCCGTGCCAGGCGGCGAGCGGGGCAAACCCTGGCTGACGCGGCACTAGCACTGCGGCGCGCCGCGCCAGCCCGAGACCGGCAGCGCGAACTTCGCGACGAGCCGGTCGGTGAAGGACGAGTGGTGCAGCCGCGCCAGCCGTACGGGCACCGCCCCGCGCCGCACCTCCACCCGCGCACCGGCCGGCAGATCGATCGTCCGCCGCCCGTCGCACCACAGCACCCCGTGCGGCGTCTCCGACTGCACCTCGACCGCGAGCACCGAGTCGGGTGCGGTGACCAGCGGCTTCGCGAACAGCGCATGCGCGCTGATCGGCACCATGAGCAGCGCCTCGACCTCCGGCCACACCACCGGCCCGCCCGCCGAAAAGGCATACGCGGTGGACCCGGTGGGCGTGGCGCAGACCACGCCGTCGCCGCCGAAGCGGGACACCGGCCGCCCGTCGACCTCGGTGACGACCTCGATCATCCGCTCGCGCGCGGCCTTCTCCACCGACGCCTCGTTCAGCGCCCAGTCGCGGTGGACGACATGCCCGTCGTTGTGCACGACCACATCGATGGTCATGCGCTCCTCGACCTCGTACGAGCGCGTGACGACCCGGTGCACAACCTTCTCGAGATCGTCGCGCTCGGCCTCGGCGAGAAAACCCACCCGGCCCAGGTTCACCCCCAGCAGCGGCACACCGGAGCCATGCGCGAACTCGGCGCCGCGCAGCAGCGTCCCGTCCCCGCCCAGCACCACCAGCAACTCGCAGCCGTCCAGCACGTCCTGCGAAGCGTCGACCAGCTCCACCGACGGCGGCAGCGGCAGGTCAGCGGCCTCCTCGCGGAGCACCCTGACGCGCAGGCCGCAGCGCTGCAGGCCCCGTACGACCAACTCGGCGCTGCGCACGGCGGCCGGCCGGCCGGTGTGCGCTAGCAGGAAAACGGTGCGTGTTTCTGCTGTCGTCGTCAACGCGGCCCCTCCACCACTGCACGGTCAACGTCCGCCGGGTCCAGTGCGGGAGCACCGGCGCGCAACCAGAGAAAGTACTCGACATTGCCGGACGGTCCGGGCAGCGGGCTCGCGGTGACTCCCAGGGCACCGAGCCCGAGTTCGGCGGCCTGCCGGGCCACGGTCCGTACGGCTTCGGCCCGCAACTCGGGGCTGCGCACGACTCCGCCGCTGCCGAGCCGTTCCTTCCCCACCTCGAACTGCGGCTTGACCATGAGCACGAGATCGGCGTCGGGCGCCGAACAGCGGACGAGCGCCGGGAGGACCAGCCCGAGCGGGATAAACGACAGATCCCCGACGACGAGGTCGACCGGCTGCCCGTCGAGGACCTCGAGTGACAGCTCACGGACATTCGTACGGTCCTTCACGGTCACCCGTTCATCGCTCTGCAGCGACCAGGCGAGCTGCCCGTACCCCACGTCCACGGCGACGACATGGCCCGCGCCCGACCGCAGCAGCACATCCGTGAACCCGCCGGTGGACGCCCCCGCGTCGAGGGCTCGGCGCCCTTCGACCTTCAGCCCACGCGGAACGAACGCTTCCAGAGCGCCCGCGAGCTTGTATCCGCCGCGGGAGACATAGTCCGGGTCGCCGGAGTCCTCGGCGACGACCACGGCCGCGCTGGTCTCCACCTGGGTCGCGGGCTTGGTGGCGGTGGTGCCCCCGACGGTCACCCGGCCGGCGGCGATCAGCTGGCTCGCGTGCTCGCGCGAGCGGGCCAGCTTGCGGCGCACCAGCTCCGCGTCGAGTCGGCGTCGTGCCACGTGCGGTCAGCTCCTGTTGTTCCTGTTGTCATACGGCCTGGTGGGAGGCGGAGGGCCCGGGCGGGCGTCGAGCGCGGCCAGCGCGTCACGCAGTCCCCCGTGAACATCCTCGTACACCTCGATGTGGCCCTCGACGGGGAGGTCGTCGGCGTCGCCGAGCCGCTCGAGCAGCGCGTCCACCTCGGCGTTCCCCGTGGGCGTACGGGCGACACCCAGCGGCAGCGGACCCGCCTCGCCCTCGGACGCCTCCTCCGGGACCGTCTGCTCCGCCACGGCGGAGGCATCGTCCGGCGCCACGGGCTCCTCCTCCCCCGAATCCGGCTCCACCCCGGTCATCGGCTCGTTCATGGCCCTGACGCTACCCCCAAACCTCATGGTCTTCGGCTCGTCACGGCCTGGGGTACGGTCAATCCCGATGAGGACCATCCAGGAGTGCCGCCAAGCGTTGGACCGGCTGTCGGAGAATCTCGCCACGGCGAACGGCGACCTCCGCAGTGCGGCCGCGCTGAACCGTTCGCTGAGCTGCCATGTCACCGACCTCGACATCACGTTCATGGGCCGTCTCGTGGACGGCCGGATCGAGGATGTGACCACCGTCTCCGGACCGCCGCCCGAGCGCGCCCAGATCCGCCTGACGATGGCGAGCGAGGACCTGGTCGCGCTCGTGGACGGCAAGCTGCACTTCGCGAAGGCGTGGGGCAGCGGCCGGGTCAAGCTCGAGGCGGGCCTGCTGGACCTGCTGCGGCTGCGGTCGCTGCTGTAGCGCAGACCAGCGGTTACAGCCCCAGCCGCGCCAGCGCCTTGTCCGCGTCCAGCGCGCAGGCCCCGTCCCCCGCCGCGGTCCAGGCCACCGCGCACAGCGCCCGCAGCCCGTCGAGCGGCGCCCCGTCCCCGTCCAGCACCAGCGCGTCACCCTCAGCGACCGCCGTCCAGCCGCCGCACCGGAACCCCTCCCCGTACGGCTCGACCTCCGGCTGCGGAGCCGGCAGGCCGCGCAGGTCCGCGTCCACGTATGTCGGCCGGTGGTGCGGCTCGGCGGCCAGGAGCTGCGCTGGTGTGGTCACCCCTGTCAGCACCAGCAGCGAGTCCACGCCGCCCGTGTGCGCCCCCTCGATGTCGGTGTCGAGCCGGTCGCCCACCACCAGCGGCCGCTGCGCGCCCGTCCGCAGGATCGTCTCCCGGTGCATCGGCGGCAGCGGCTTGCCTGCCACCTGCGGCTGGGCCCCGGTGGCGATCCTTACGACCTCCACCAGCGCACCGTTGCCCGGCGCCGTCCCCCGCTCGGTCGGAATCGTCAGGTCCAGATTCGAGGCGAACCAGGGCAGCCCGCGGCCCACCGCGTACGAGGCCTCCGCCAGATCCACCCACCCCACCGTCGGGTCGTAGCCCTGGACCACGGCCGCAGGGTCGTCGTCGAGCGAGTCCACCGGCTCCAGCCCCCGCTCCCGCAGCGCCGCCCGCAGCCCCTCACCGCCGACCATCAGCACGCGCGAGTCCTTCGGCACCTGGTCGGCGATCAGCCGGGCGACCGCCTGCGCGGACGTGACGACCTCGTGAGCCTCAGCCGCCACGCCGAGGTGCGACAGGTGCTCGGCCACCGCCTGCGGCGTGCGCGACGCGTTGTTGGTCACATACGCGAAGTGCATCCCGCGCTCCCGCGCCGCGGCCAGCGACTCGACGGCGTGCGGGATGGCCTTACCCCCCGCGTAGACCACGCCGTCCAGGTCGAGCAGCGCCGTGTCGTACACCTCGCACAGCGGCCGATCGCTGGCGTCGGTCCGGGTCCGGCTCTGCTTGCTCATGCTGTCTCTCGCTCGTCGATCGCTGTCCGTCCCCCCGATCATCCCGCATGGCCGCAGGGGCATAACATGCTCGAATGACCACCTCTGGGCCTGCCCGCGACGGTCTGCGACTGTCGCCGTTCCGAGGACTGCGTTACGCCCCGGAGCGTGTCAGCAGCCTCGCCGCCGTCACCTCCCCGCCTTACGACGTCGTGGTCCGGCCCGACGGTCTGCGCCATCTCGAGACGGCGGACCCGTACAACATCGTCCGGCTGATCCTCCCGCAGGCCGCGCCCGCCAACGACCGCCACCGCAAGGCCGCGGACACCCTGCGCCGCTGGCAGGAGGAGGGTGTGCTGACGGCCGACCCAGAGCCCGCGCTGTACGTGTACGAGCAGCGCAGCGGCGACATCCTGCAGCGCGGGCTGATCGGCGCGCTGCGGCTGAGCCGGCCCGAGGACGGGATAGTCCTGCCGCACGAGGAGGTCATGCCGCAGATCGTCGAGGACCGGGCCGCGTTGATGCGGGAGACCGCGGCCAACCTGGAGCCGCTGCTGCTCTCCTACCGGGGAAGCGGCAACGGCGACGGGGCAACGGCCGTCATCGAGCGTACGGTTGAGCGCTCGCCGCTGCTGTCCACGACCACGGAGGACGGCTTCAGCCACCGGCTGTGGTCCGTGACGGACCCGGCAGAGCTCGCGGAGATCGACGCCGACCTCTCGCGCCGCCAGGCACTGATCGCCGACGGGCACCACCGCTGGGCGACCTACCTGCGGCTGCGCGCTGAGCAGCCCTCCCCGGGTCCCTGGGACTCCGGCCTGGTGCTTCTGGTGGACAGCACCCGCTACCCGCTGCGGGTGCGGGCCATCCACCGCGTGCTGCCCCAACTGCCGGTCGCGGATGCGCTCGCCGCCCTCCAGGGCCCCTTCGAGGGCTCCTTCCGGATCCGCCCGGTGGACGGACCGCTGCCCCGGGCTCTCGACGCCCTCGCGGCCGCCTCAGAGGCGGGCAACGCCTTTCTCCTCGCCGGCGCCGGCGGATTCCACCTCGTCGACCGACCGGACACCGAGCTGCTGGCCCGTACGGTCCCGGAGGGACGCCCGGAAGCGTGGCGGACGCTGGATGCGACCGTGCTGCACGCCGTGCTGCTGGAGCACATCTGGCAGATTCCCGACAGCCCTGAGCACATCGGATACATCCACGAGGTGGAGGCGGCCCTGGCGAAGGCGGAGCAGAGCGGCGGGACGGCCGTACTGATGCACCCGGTACGCGAGGAGGTCGTACGCGACCTGGCCGAGCAGGGCGTCACCATGCCGCACAAGTCCACGTCCTTCGGGCCCAAGCCGGCGACAGGCCTGGTCCTGCGAAACCTCGAACTCGACTGACGACGAGGGCGGAACCTGTGCGGGTTCCGCCCTCGTGTCTCTTTGATCAGTCCTCGTCCGGCGTGGCGGGCTCATCGGCTGCGGGCCGCTCCGCCTCGTCAGCGTCCAGGACGTCGGCATCGGAGTCGGCGTCCGGGTCGAAGGCGTCCAAGAACTCGACCCCGTCCAGCTCCGCGAGGCGGTCCGACGCGTCGGTGGTACCACCCTGGTCCGCCTCGAGGGCCTTGGCGAACCACTCGCGTGCCTCATCCCTGCGGCCGACCGCGAGCAGCGCGTCGGCGTACGCGTAGCGCAGGCGAGCGGTCCACGGGTGTACGGAGGTGGACGCCAGCTCCGGGCTCTGCAGCGTCACCACAGCCGCGTCGGCCTGGCCCATGTCACGGCGGGCACCGGCTGCGACCAGCCGCATCTCCACCTGCCCGGCCCGGTCCAGCTTCTGCACCTCCGGCTCACCGGCCATGGCGAGGGCACGCTCGGGGCGTCCCATACCGCGCTCGCAGTCCGCCATCACCGGCCACAGGTCGACCGAGCCGGTCATCCGGCGGGCTGCGCGGAACTCCGCGAGCGCCTCGGCGTATTTGCCGGTGGCGTACGAGGCGAAGCCGGCGGCCTCGCGGACGGCGGCGACTCGGGATGCGAGCCGGAGGGCGATCCGCGAGTACTCGTAGGCCCGCTCGGGGTCCTCGTCCAGCAACCTGGCGACCATGACGAGGTTCTTGGCGACGTCCTCGGCAAGCGTCTTCGGCAGGCTCATGAGCTCCTGGCGTACGTCCTTGTCGATCTCCTCGCCGGTGACGTCGCCGGGGATCGGCAGCCGCTTCACGGGCTCGCGGTCGCGTTCGCCGCGCTCACGGACGTCGCGGCGTGGGTATCCGGCGGCACGGTCGTCACGGCGCCCGCGGCCGCCCTGGCCGTACGGACGGCGTCCACGGTCGTCGCGCCCACGGAATCCACCGCGCTCGTCGTCGCGGCGCGGCCCACGGGGACGGTCATCCCGACGGAAGTCGCGCCGGTCATCATCACGCCGGAACCCAGAACGCTCCCGCTCACCACGATCCCTGCGACGCTCCCGGTCCCGGT
>NZ_JBUEGC010000099.1:0-5875 GCF_054963655.1 Streptomyces sp. HSS9-12
GACGAGGCCGACTTCTTCGACCGGCATCAGGCCTACGACCGTTGTTACACCGCCACGTATCTGGTGAACTGGCTGGTCACCGCTCTGTACGGGTACCAGAGGGAGGACCGGGACGGCCGCTACGCGCTGGTGCGCGCCTACGCAGAGGGCAAGCGCCCCACAGGAATCCCAGAGGAGGCCGCATCGATCATCGCCCGGCACGCGCCAATCGCCGCCGTGATATCGGACTTCAACCGCAAGCTCCAGCGCCAGAGCAGGCAGACCCCATACCCGCTGGAGGAGATCCGCCAGCTTGGCGGGATGTACAGCTCCCCCCTTTGCTGACGGACGCCTGGAGGCCAGCACTCGACATGGATCAGTCACCCTACGTCGGCCTCCAGCAGCACCCCAGGGCACGACCCTGGCCCGACCACGCGCGCATTCGATATCAAACCCGCGCAACAGCTCGGACAACGGAACTACTCGTCTAGCAGCAATGCCGCTGGGCGGCGCACGACACGGCCGACGAGCCGTCCGGGTACTGCTCGCGCACGCCCAGCACCACGTCGGACTTCACCCGCCACAGCAGGTCCGCCCCGGTCGCCGCGGCGGCCTGCCACCGGTCGAAGCCGGGGAAGTTGCGGTCGGCCAGCAGCAGCATCCCCGGCTCCAGTCGCGGCAGCAGGGTGTCGGCGAGCACCGTCTCGGCCACCGTGCTCCCAGGCCGTGCGCTGCTGGAGACGGCAACACTACCTGAGCAGCCATGAGCCGGGGCAGCGAGTACGCGGATGCTGTCGCCTCCCCGTAGCTCGGCCTCACCGTCCCGCACCGCCAGAACCCGGGCCCGCGACGGCCGCCGCGACGAGGAACGGCACGGCGGCGATCGCGAACAGCGGGCCCGGCCCCGCCCAGGCCGACCCCAGCGCATAGCCGCCGAAGATCAGCACCGCCATCACCTCCGAGCCGAAGCCCGCCATCGAGGTGACCGTCGCCCGCGACCGGTCCGTCACCTGCTCCTGCAGCTGGGCCTCGGCAGCGGCGATCGCCCACTCGAAAACCGCGAACGCGACGCCGACGAGCACCAGCCCCGCCGGGCGCCCGCTCACCGCCCCAAGGGCCAGGCATCCGGCCGCGACGGCAAGCCCGGGCCCCGCCCACCGCGTCCGGTGCCCGGCGCACCACCCGCCCAGCGCGGTACCGGCCGTGACCAGGAGGACGAGCAGCGGCACAGCAGGGGCGCTCACGCCGGTCGTCTCGACGAGCAGCGGGACGTACTCGTCCAGAGCCGTGGCGCCAGAGACCACCGAGACCAGAAGCAGGGACCGGCGGACCGGTACCGAGCGCCGTACCTCGGCCAGGCCGGCGCGCAGCACCCCGGCGTACGACTCGTCCACTCCGTCGCCCTCGTCGCCGTGGCGGGACTCGGGGAAGGAGCAGCCCACGGGCACGGCAAGCAGGCTTGCGACGATGCTCGCGGCGCCCACCGCCGAGTAGCCGCCCGCCGCGAGGACCGGGGCAGCGAGCGCGGTCGCGGCTACGGCGCCTGTGGTCCCGATCGCCCGTGACCGGCCGATGAGCCGCGCATAGGCGCCGGGTGTCCCGGCCTGCTCCAGCTCCTCGTACACCAGCGCTTCCAGCGCACCGGAGCGCAGCGCTCCGCCGGCGCCCCACAGCACGAAGCCGATCGCGAAGGAGGCGTAGCAGGGCAGATACGTCCACAGCGCGAACCCCGCCCCGGCGAGGGCGGGCGCGACGGCCAGCAGCCGTCGGCGCGAGAACAGGTCCGCCCACAGCCCGGACGGCACCTCAAGCACGAACGCGGTGACCGACCAGATGACGAACAGCGAGGAGATCTCCGCGGCGGACAGCCCGTGCTCGGCGAACAGCACCGCGTAGACCGGGTACAGCAGGACGAAGTCCTGCAAGAACGCGTAGGCGTAGAGCCTGCGCGCGAGCCTGGACTCAGGTGAGCATCAATGTCGTCGGTTCATGACACGCAGCCTACGGTGCCCCGGGCGGTGCCGGGAAGGCCCGCCCGTGGCGAGGAAAACCCGTGTGAGGGCTGCGGCGCGCCCGTTTAGGATCCAGCGCATGACCGATGTGACGGACGTGACCGAGCCGGCCGGTGCGGCCACCCCCGCCACCCCCGCCATCCCCGTGCCCGCGGGCTATGAGATCTCGGCCGACCCCGCCCGGCTCGATGTCGCCCGCATCCACCACTGGCTCTCCACGGACGCGTACTGGGCGCTCGGTCGCCCCCGCGAGAAGGTGGAGCGCGCCATCACCGCCTCGCTGAACTTCGGGGTGTACGAGGTCGCCTCCGGCGCCCAGGCCGCGTACGCCCGGATCGTCACCGACCGGGCCACCTTCGCGTGGCTGTGCGATGTGTACGTGGACCGCTCCGCCCGGGGCAAGGGCCTCGGCACGGCCCTGATCGCATCCGTCCGCGCCCATCTGGAGCCCTTCGGTCTGCGCCGCATCCTCCTCGCGACGCACGACGCCCACAACCTCTACGCCAAGGCCGGCTTCCAACCGCTGCGTGACCCTGAGCACTTCATGTATCTGAAGATGGACTGAGCCCTCAGACGGGGATGGAGGCGCGAGGGGTATCGGCGTGGGAGCGGTACCAGTCCGCGTACACCGCCGCGATGCGCCAGGCGCTGGGCACCTCGGCCATACCCAGCGCGGTCCTGGCCCGCTCCAGAACCCCGTGGATACGCAGACCGATCCGGAGCAGCAAGGCCGGATTGAGGCTCTTCTCCTCCTTCATCTTCCGGCCTTCGCGCAGGATGTCCGTGTAGACCGACTGGATGCGCTTGTAGTCGAGGTAGTGGCCCAGGTCCTCGGCCATACCTGCCGCGGCGCCCGGGCGGGCCTGTTCCACGGCGGTGCGCCAGAGGTTCTCCATGATCGCCTGCCGGTCGGCCGAATAGCGCATCAGATGCAGGTGGGTGGCGAGGTCGTAGAGCGGGTCGCCGACCATCGCCAGCTCCCAGTCGATGGTCCACAGCCGCCGGTTGCGGTCGACGATGAAATTCTCTTGGTGCAGGTCGCCGTGGAGGAGGGAGAAGGGGCGCGGGTGGAGATCGAGCCTTGCCTCGGCCAGGGCTGCGAGGGCGTGTTCGCGGATCCCCAGTGAGCTGAAGATGCACTCGAACTCCTGCCGGTGCGGCTCGTACACCTCGTGGCGCGTGAAGGCCGCCAGACGTCTGAGGAAACCGCCGCTGTCCCCGGCGTCGGGCCAGTCCCGCCGGTCGCAGCATCGCTCTTTCGGCAGCTCCTCGAGCGGGACGGCGACAATGCTGTGGAAAAGCTGCGCGACCTGTTCCAAGGGCCCGTCGGGCCTGCCCGGTCCCCTACGGACGGAACCGAGCGTCTTGCCCTCGATGAAACTGTGGCAGGTGAAGCCCGCCAGCTCCACGACCTCAGGGATGTGCGGCACATGCGGGCGCAGGGCCTGCAGCAGGGCGTCCTGGGACGGGAAGCAGCGCATATCGAACCAGAACAGGCCCGGCCGGGGGTCGAGCAGCTTCACCCAGCGGAAGCCGATGCTGCGGGCGACATCGGCGGGGAGCTTTACCGCGTACGCCTCATGGTGGTGGCCCTTGAGCGGCCCCATCACCCGTTTCACGCCCAACTGAGCTCTGACGTGTGCGACATCGGGTGGCATGGCATGGCCTCGGGTGGCGTTGGAGTGGCGTGGGGTTATGGGTGACAGAGCAGCGTAGCCCTGCGTACGGGCGTATGGTCATGCGGCCCACGCGGACAGCCGATGACTCGTTCGGGTGGAACCCCGGGCATCAGTGCCAGGTCGCGGTTCTCGCGACCCCTAGTACGTGTGCGAGGGAGTCGATGACCAACGGGGCTCCGGCTTTGTAGAGATCGGTGGCCTTGTGCTCGTCGTGGGCATAGCCGAGGAAGGCGACTCCGGCGCTCTGCGCCGCCATGGCGTCGGCGGGGGCGTCGCCGATCATCAACGCCTCGTGCGGCGCACAGTCCAGCGAACTCAATGCTCTGGTCAGGCAGTCCGGATGCGGCTTGAGGAGGGTCGGGTCCGGGGTGCGGCCGTGTATGTGGCTGCCGAAGCATTCGGTCAGTCCACGGGAGGTCAGATAGCGCGCGACCGCGCTGGTTGAGTTGTTCGTCGTGATGCCGAGGCGACGGCCTACTGCCACCAGGGTCCTGATCAGTGGATCGGCGTAGAGCGCCGGCCGTGCAGAAAGCGAGGCCTTCTCCTCCTGCCTGGTGAGTTCCTTCTCCAGGAGGGCGATGAGCGGGTCGGCCGGGCGGTCCTCGGCCACTGTGCGCAGGATCATGATCGGGTCCGAGATGCCGACCACCGCGTTCACGAGGTCGAGAAAGTCGCGCTCGGCCAGCCACCCCTTGAGGTGTTGCGCGACATCCTTCGAGGGGTGACCTGCGAACAGCCGGCAGATGGGCCCGTCGAAGTCGAAGAGCACGGACCGGGCCTGGCCGATCATCTGCCGCAGCCGGACGGCGTCCGCCAGGGACAGGTCCGGTCCTGTTACATCACGAGTCATCAGGAGAGTGTCAGGTCTGAAGTGATCGTTTCCCAGAGGGCGTTGAACCATAGTTGCGACTGCTCCACAAATGTGGCGTCCCGTGATGGGTTCTCGGCCTTGAGGAACGGAAACAGCATCGACTGCGTGCCGAGCGCGTCATACATCTGCACGGCCTCGCTTCCGATCTCCGCCTCTCCCCGCGTGATCGTGTAGTAGCCGAAGAGCACTTCGGCGTCGTTGAGTATGTACATCTTCACCGGAGGGGTGAACGGCAGCGCCCGGTAGGCAACGGAGACGTCGACTCCGTACGGAGGGTTGCGCAGCGCGACCAGGTAGTTACGCAGCACCCGCCCCTGGAGATTCCGCTGCTCGAGCCAGCGTTGGTGGAGCCTGTCGTCCTTGTCATCCTCGACCGCGATGGGGAAGGCGAGGTTGATGTCGCGACCGGGCAGCAGTACGCGCACCTCGACCTTCGCCGGCTTGATGATTCCCGCGTGGATCCGCCGGATCGGCTCGGCGAGGGCCATGGACAGCGATTCGGCCGTCAGGCTGAGGGCGTCGATCCGCACGTGGGGAGCGGAGAAGGCCTCGACCAGACGGGGTGCCAGGGCGACCGTGGTCGGCTGAGGCTGAGCCTGACCACGGTCACCGCCGGTGGGGGCCTCGGCGACGGTGGGAGGGCTGCCCCGGGAGACGTTGGTGAGGAGCTTCTCGTCGTGGAGCACGCGCAGTGCCTGCCGGATCACACTGCGCTCCACGCCGAACTCCTCGGCGAGGCTGGACTGTGTCGGCATCTTGGTGCCGGCAGGCAGCCGGCCCGAGCGGATCCGGGCTCGCAGCTCAGCCGCCACCTGGAGATAGGACTGATGCTGACCGTTGACAGTGGTGCTCTCTGGACTCACAGCGAAACGCTACAACCAGGAGCCATCTAGCTGAAGTTGTTCGTCAGTAGTTTTCTGTTGGAGCCAACTGGGCAGTAAATAGGAAGAGTTGGTGCCAACTAAGCAAGATGGCAAGATCCCCGGGGAGTTGGTTCTCGCACGTGTCGATGCCACCGCCCATCCGATGACGCATGGGCGCAGGGGCAACGGTCCGCCTCCGCACCTCCGTCCCGAAGGAGGAATTCCATGTCGGACACCGACCTCGCACCCGTTGTCGCCCTCGTCCTCGCCGTCCTCGCCGTCGGCTTCGAGCAGGTCGTGCAGTGGCGCTTCGGCGCCATGGGCGTCATCGGGCTGACTCTGGTGGCCGTAGGTGTCAGGTCCAAGAACGCCACCTGCAGCTGCATCGGGGCCGTGGTGCTCACGATGCTGCTGGCCCAGTGAGGCCCCGGTCACGGGGCGCACATCCGGCACATAGTGCCGCGTCAGCCG
>NZ_JBUEGC010000100.1:0-5618 GCF_054963655.1 Streptomyces sp. HSS9-12
GCAGATGCACGGCCGAGCCGGGTTCCCCCTGCTCCGCCACCGCATCCTCCTCCAGTGATCACTACACAGCGTTACCACCGATTACGGGACAGAGCCCCCCCGAGGACCTGCGCCGGCTCGGTGTCGCCGACGCCCTCATCGGCCCGGCCCTCGCCGTCACGACCGACGAGGAACTCGACCAACTCATCGCTGGCGCCCCGCGCCTGACCGCCGAGGTCCTCACCGGACTCGGCTCCGGCATGTCCGTCGACGAGGTCGAACGCGAGATCACCCAGCCTGCCTCCACGGAACTCGAACCGGGCTTCGAGAACGATATGGCGGCGGCCCTCACCCGTACCGCGGTCACCACGGTCGACGACGACATCCGCAACGTGCTGGCCGAGGGCGACTTCCGCGCTTGGAAGGTCTACCTCCATCCCACCCAGCGCAAGATCGTCGAACGAAACTACAGCGGCCCAGGCCGGGTCAGTGGCGGCCCCGGCACCGGCAAGACCATCGTCGCTCTGCACCGGGTCGCCCGCCTCGCCGCCGCTCTGCCGCCCGGCCTCGGCAAGCCGATCCTGCTGACCACGTACACCAAGAACCTCACCGCCGACCTGCGCTCCCGCCTCACCTCGCTCATGGACCCGGCGCTGCTCGGCCGTGTCGACATCAAGCACATCGACCAGCTCGCCCAGAGCGTCCTCAACGAGAACACCGCGCCCGGCGCGCAGCGCAGTCTGATCACCGACGACCGGGCCCTGGACGTACTGCGCGAAGTCCTCTTCGAACACGACGAGCAGCGCTGGGACGCCGAGTTCCTCTTCGACGAATGGGAACAGATCGTCCTCGGGCAGTCCCTCGGCACCCGCCAGGACTACTTCAAGGCTCGTCGCGCCGGTATGGGCCGCGCCCTCAACCGCCCCGAACGCGCCGTCATCTGGAAGCTGCTCGACCAGTTCACCCTGCGCCTCAACGGCATGGGCCGTGAGACCTGGGCCCAGGCCGCTGAGCGCGCGGCCCGCTACGAGATGGAACGCGCCCGCAAGATCCAGACCCGGGCCGAGCGCAAGGCGGACATCGGCGGCGGCGACCTGGCCCACCTCGATGACAACAGCCGCGATGCGCTACCTGCGTCACCGCTACCGGCACATCGTCGTCGACGAGGCCCAGGACCTCAGCCCCGCCCACTGGAAGATGCTGCGCGCCATGGTCACGGCCGGCCCGGACGACCTGTTCATCGCCAGTGACACCCACCAGCGGATCTACGACCGGCAAGTCACCCTTTCCACCGTCGGCATCAACATCCGCGGCCGATCCTCGAAGCTGACGCTGAGCTACCGCACCACCCAGGAGATCCTCGACCAGGCTGCCAAGGTCGTCCGCGGGGGCACCTATGACGACCTCGACGACGGCACCGACACCCTCGACGGCTACCACTCCCTGCTGCACGGCCCCGCCCCCGAGTACGTCGCCTGCGCAGACTGGACCGACGAGATCACTCAGCTAGCCGCAGCCCTCAAGCAGTGGCGCGCGGACATCGCCCAGCCCACCGAGGACGGCACCGTACGCGACCCCAGCGGCACCATGGCCGTCTGCGTTGCCGACGGCGATATGGCCGGCCGCGTCGCAGCCGATTTGGAGACGAAGCACGGCATCACCACTGCGACCCTCACCAAGGAGGGGCCGCAAGGTGGCGGCGAGGTCCACATCGGAACGATGCACCGCTTCAAGGGACTTGAGTACCAGAAGCTCGCGGTTATTGGCGCGAGCGACGGCATCCTCCCGCGCACTGCTGTCGTCGAGAAGTACGAGACGACTGACCCCAAACGGTACGAACGCGAACTCAAGAAGAGCCGCAACCAACTCTTCGTCGCCACCACCCGAGCCCGCGATGCGCTGTGCATCTCCTGGCACGGCAAACCTAGTCCGTTTCTACCCTTGTAGGCCGGGGCGGCTCTAACAGCATGCCCGAGGGATCTGGCTGGGCCTCGCGGAGCGGGTCGACAGCGTCCGCCCGTATCCGGGACTCGGCGAGCTGTGGCGAATGGTCGCGCGGAGCGCGTACGCGCAACTGCGGCACAACCCGCTGCTGCTTGTGGGGACGGTCGCGGGTCTCGTGTTCGTCTATCTGGCTCCACCTGGCCCCGGTAGCCGGCGTCCGGAGCGGGAACGCGGTGACGGCGTGGCTGGCGCTGCCGCGTGGGCGGTGATGGCGGGGACGTACATGCCGATGCTCCGCTACTACCGTCAGCCGCTGTGGCTCGTTCCGCTGCTGCCGTTCACCGCGTTCCTATATCTCCTGATGACGGTGGACTCGGTGGTGCTGCACCGGGCGCTGCGTGGAAGGGGCCAATGTACGCGCGCCCGGAGGCGGCGCCGGACCGGCGTACGGCATGACTTCCGGTCGACGCCCGGGCGATACGCTGGAGAGCCGGACAACCAGCCTCTCGCGTTGGAGACTTAGCCTTGCCGCAGCTCGCCTTCCTGCACACCTTCTGGACCGACTACGAGCAGCTGGAGAAGCCCGTCCGGGCCGGGGTTCGCAAGGCGATCACCAAGTTCCAGTCGCTGACGGTGGCCGAGCTGTACGCGGACAAGGGGCTGGGGTTGTCCGTCGCGCGCATGGCCCGTGATCCGCGGATGAGGACGATACGCATCACGGCCTTCTGGAGGGGCGTGCTCCTCGCGCCCGACGACGGAAGTGAGACCTTTCTCCTCCTCAAGGTGCTGCCACACGACGAGGCCCTGCAGTGGGCCGCCACCCGGCTCGTCTCCGTGAACTCCGCGATGGGAAGCCTGGAGGTGCGGGACGTCGCGGCCATGGAGCGGCTGGTCACTTCGCGGCCCGCCTCCCACGCTCCCACGACTCTCTTCGCTCGGTTCTCCGCCACCGACCTCACAGCGCTGGGCATCGACGGCCAGACCCTGGAGGCCATCCGCACCATCACGGACAGGGCGCAGTTCGACGCCTTCCAGCCACTGCTGCCCGAGGACCAGCGCGAGGTGCTCCAGTACCTCGCCGAGGGGTTCGATCCCGCAGAGGTCTTCCAAAACGTCGTCGCTCCCCGGCGGCCAGTGGACGCGAACCCGCCGGCTTCGGCGAGCCTCGCGGATGCCATCGCTCACACGAGTGACCGGATCACCCTTTTCTCGGAAGCTGGGGAACTGGAGGAGATCGCTGGCAAGCCGCTGGTCGCGCCACGAACCGGAGAGCTGCTCAGCCCCTCCAGACGGGGCGAGCGCAAGGACTACGCGTGTGAACGGCTACCCCTCGCCGACGGCGGCCAGGCAGACGTCTTCAAGGCGGTGCACAAGCCCAGCGGCAAGGTCGTCATCCTCAAGAAGCTTAAGGACAAGTACCCGCCCGGCCGTCAAGTTGCCCGCATGAAGCGAGAGATCGAATTCGGGCGCAGCCTGATCGGGAACCCGCACGCGATGCCGATCCTGGACTTCGATCCCAAGTACACCTGGTTCATCATGCCGTACGCGGAGGCCACCGCCGAGAGCTGCCGGGAGGAATTCTCCGATGATGCGGCCCTGCGGGAGCTGCTGGAATCCCTCTGCTCGGTCCTCGCGGTGGCGCACCGTGAGGGATGGATCCACCGGGACATCAAGCCGGCCAACGTCCTGCGCCTGAACGGCCGCTGGGTCCTGGCGGACTGGGGGATCGTGCGGCGGCCCCTGGGCCAGACGACCGATCCGCAGCGCACCCGCGTGGGGGTCTTCCTCGGCTCCGAGGGTTTCGCGGCCCCTGAGCACTACAACGACGCCCACCACGCGGGCCCCACCGCTGACATCTACAGCCTGGGGCAGCTCATCGGATGGGCCGTCACGGGCGAGATGCCCCTAGTGAACGTCCCGTTGCTCCCCAAGTCGGGCCCCTGGCGTGCGATCGTCCGGGAGGCGACCCAGAGGGACCCGGAGCGACGCCCGGCCACGGTGTCCGCCTTCCTCGATTTCGTCGCGCAAGAGCTGGACGAGCCGGCGGAGCCCGTTGCGCTACGCGGCGAGCACCTCCAGCGGGAACTGTTCGCCGGGTCGACGGGTGCGGGGTCGGACCTCCTGACGCTGGCCGCTACGCATCCCGACGACGCTGCTCTCTACTTCGACGTGCTGATCAAGGTTCCCGTCGCCTCGATCATGGCGGACCTACTGGCCGACGCCGCTCGTGCTGTAGAGGTCGTGTCCGCGATGGCGACACTCTTCGGTTCGGACGTCTCCCACGGTTCCGAGGAACTCGGCGCCACCGTCAGGTGGCTGGCCAGTATCGCCGAGGAGGCGGCCCGGGCGAGGGAGCTCGATCTCCTGGAAGCGTGCTGCGGTGGCGCGTTCGAATGGATCCCCCTCCTGGATGACCAGAGCGGGCAGGCCGATGGCTTCTCCTGGTGGACGACCCTGATCGGGGACGCCGCCAGCTCGGTGGCGGCGATGCTGCGACAGCACCCGGAGTGCGTGACGTACTTCGGCCACCTGGCGCACGACCTCCGCGTCGACCACCGGATTCGCGCGGCCATCGCCCAGCAGTAGACCGGTTCGGCGCAGTCGGCGCGGTGCAGCGCCCTCAGTGCTCAGGTAGCCGTACTCGTCTCGGATGTCCCATGTATATGCCTACTCGTCAGCGGCGTCGAAGCTCGGTTGACTCATACATGAGCTGATACACGTGGAGAGCTGAGTGTTTCATTCGGTAGATGGTGATGTTTGACAGAAAGTCTGTCTTTACTGCGGCACTCCGCCGTTGCTGCCCGTCCTCATCAGCGCCGACGATCCAGTCCTCGATGTGCTGCGGCAGTATGAATGTGAGGTGATAGGAGGCAGCGTCACCATTCCTGGGGGTGATGATCCACTCTGCGTCACCATGATCGGCCGTGCGTCTGATGCGGACTGGGTGCGTTGGATTCCGGGAGGCGGAATCGAGGAATCCCTTTCGGTTGGTGGTGTGCAGGGGAAGAATGAATGGCGCTGCAGGAAAACCGATCAATAGCTCTGCCTCGCCGTGTTCGTTGATGCCCTGGACGAAGTCATTCAGGGCGCCTTGTATGGCTCGATCGGCGGGAGCCGGTAGTCCCTCATCGATCAGTGCTAACGAATCGCCGGCACTTCCCGCGGTGTCTCCAGGCCCAGCCGCACCATGGTGCGTACCCAGTTCACGATCCGATTCGGGACATCTTGCCCCGGTGACGCGGCGCAGATCGCGGAGGCCAGAGTGTAAATGTGGTCCCGTAGCCATGTGAATGAGTCCCCCGATAGATCGATCAGTGAGATTTGGTGTGCAAGGGCGAACTGCTGGGCATTTTTGCTGAATCCACTGGTCGAGAAGAGGGCGTAGGAGTAGTGGTACCGGCGTCGAGGACGGCTGCTACCCCCATACGTGAAGTTCTGGTTCACATCACTGATGACGCCGTGCGCGTTGCGGACGATGTCCAGTCCGCAGGTGCGCTTCTTGTCGTAGAACTTCGCTTCCAGGAATAAGCGGATAGGGAATGAGAACGCCGGAGTGAAAGGGAATTCGCCGAGGGCATCGACCTGGTGTTCTGTTCCCCGCCCGACGACGTGGAGCGTGTTCCGTCTCTTGACGAGTTCGGATCCATCCTTGTCTCCCTGGGTCAGGAGACTGTAGCCGGTAGCTGTCAAGTCCG
>NZ_JBUEGC010000101.1:0-5396 GCF_054963655.1 Streptomyces sp. HSS9-12
CTCCGTGCCCACAGGCCGTGCGGCGCGAAGGTACCGGTCTCGAAACCGAACCAGTTCACACCGGTCAGGGTCACCTTGCGACCCTCGGAGTCCACGATGTCGCTCTTCTGCGTCGACAGGGCACCCTCGGCGACGCCATTCTGCGGGCTGCTGGAGGCCACGTTATCCAGCGAGAAAGACGGCCCGTCATTCATCGAGAAAGCGGTCGCGGTTCCACCCACGGCGGCTGCCGCAACGACCGCTGCCGCGATACCCATCTTCACTCGGTTCGAGCGCACGTTTCGCTTCTTCTCCTCTGCCTTGGTAGCGGTCGGGACGTTGTGGTTTTCCATGGGGGAATTCATTCGGTAAGACTCCTGAGAAGGTCGGGGACGGCGGTCTTCAGGACGATTCGGGTGGTATTCGGACGTGATTCCGGACACTCCCAATCGGGATTGGAGGCGGCGGTCAGTCGGAGGAGCAGCGCCCTCGGCAGAAGCTCTCTCAGCGCGTGGACCAGCTGTTTCGCCTGCCGGCTCGCCTTGTCCACGTCGATGAGCACCACATCCGGCTGCAGGCGACGGGCCAGAGAAATTGCTTCATCGGCCGTGCTCGCAATTCCGGAGAGCTCTAGTCCGGGCTCCTCTGCCACGAGGTCGGCGAGAGCATCCAAAACCTGTGGATGATGCTCCACGACGAGAACTCTGTGCATAGGCGGAGGGCTCCTTCGGGGCGGCTGCTGTCACTCGAAAACATTAGGTAGAAGCAGGCCTCGAATCGCCGTACACGTGATCGAAATCCCGGCACACCAATTGAATGAGGTGCGCACACACCAATCGGCCGAATTCCGTCTACTTCAATTGAGGTAGAGGAATTCGGCCGATTTAGGACATATGCATATGAGCCGGTGTGGGAGTGTGGCGCCCGCCGGGGGTCGGCGCGGGGGAGGGTGGCGGTGGGCGCGGCGGATCAGTCGGCAGGGCGGCGGGCGTGTCCGGCGCGAGCGCTCGCGGCCGCGGCGCAGCCGCCGTCCACCTGGCCGGATGCTTCATTCACAGGGACCCCGGCGGGCCGTCGCACGCGCTGGGGTTAAGAGCGTCTTAAGAGATCTTTATGCAAGGAACCTGGCGAAAGAATCCCAGCTCAAAGCGGCTTTGTCACGTTGTGCTGACCATTGGCTCCATAGGGTGCCCTGCGTAGGATCGGGGCCCGTCCGCGAAGGTCGTCGCGAGGTGAGAGCACTCTCGCTCGCACGTACGCCGGACGCAGACCCCCCACCTCACAGAACAGGCACCCACGACCATGGCTGCTCACCGCGCACGCCGATTGTCGCTCGGCGGACTCGGACTCCTGCTCGCCGCCGCGTTCGCCACCGCGCTCCTGGTGTCGACGACAGGCCCCGTCGCCTCGCGGGCGCACGCCGCGATCGGTGCGCAGACCTGGTCCGATGAGTTCGAAGGTCCCGCCGGAACCGCGCCGGATGCCACGAAGTGGACCCTTGAGACCGGGGGTTCGGGGAATGGCAACCACGAGTTGCAGTACTACACGAACCGCACCAGCAACGCCTCGCTCGACGGACAGGGGCATCTGGTCATCACCGCTCGAAGGAACACCGACCCCGGCCTCAACTGCTGGTACGGGCCGTGCCAATACACCTCGGCGCGGCTGAACACGGCCAGATCCTTCACTCAGGCCTACGGCCACTTCGAAGCTCGTATCAAGATCCCGCGCGGTCAAGGTGTGTGGCCCGCCTTCTGGATGCTGGGCGACGACATCGGCAGCGTCGGCTGGCCCAACAACGGCGAAATCGACGTCATGGAGAACGTCGGCAAGGAGCCCGGAACCGTCCACGGCACCATCCACGGCCCCGGCTACTCCGGATCCGGCGGCCTCGGCGCCGCATACACCCTCCCCGGCGGCAAGGCCTTCGCGGACGACTTTCACGTCTTCGCCGTCGACTGGAGCCCAAACTCGATCACTTGGTCGGTGGACGGCACAGCCTACGAGACCCGTACGCCTGCGGACGCCGGCAGCAACAAGTGGGTCTTCGACCACCCGTTCTTCATCATTCTCAACCTGGCCATCGGGGGCGACTGGCCCGGCAGCCCGGACGCGTCCACGTCCTTCCCGCAGACCATGACCGTCGACTATGTCCGCACCTCGGCCTGGAACTCCGGTTCGGACAAGAGCGGCGCGATCAAGGGGATCGGTGGTATGTGTGCCGACGTAGCCGGCGGATCGAACGCCGATGGGACCCCGATCCAGCTGCACAACTGCACCGGCAGTGCGGCCCAGCAGTGGAGGACCGCCAGCGACGGCACCGTACGCGCCCTGGGGAAGTGCCTGGACGTCGCGGGCGGCTCCACGGCCGACGGGGCAACCGTCCAGCTCTACACCTGCAACGGCACCAAGGCCCAGCAGTGGACGTACACCGCCGCCCATGACCTCACCAACACCGGCGCGAACAAGTGCCTGGACGCCAAGGACAACTCCTCGGCGGATGGCACTCGGCTGCAGATCTGGTCGTGCACCGGCGGCGCCAACCAGAAGTGGACCATCAGCTGATCCCGAGCCGCGGCCTGTGTCCCTGCGTGGGCAAGCGCATCAGCCTGGATACAGGTCATGGGTTTGCTGGTCACCCGGTAGCGGCCGTTGGGCACATGAGCGGTGCCGGTGATATGCACGGTGAGTGGGCGGGCCCACTCGTATCCGCGTCTCTCGCCATGACGCAGCAGTGAGTCTGTCAGCTCTTGCCCCACGCGGGTCGCTGTACGGGGTCAGTTCTTCATACCCGTCGTCGGCAAGCTCGACGGTGTAGACATTGGGGCGACGACACAGCTGTGGCTGCACACCACCGCGTGATGGTCGCATTCGCGCCGTAGAGCATCGAGCAGCTGTATCGGCTCTGCTGCCGAACGCCTTGGCGAGTAGAGAAAGGCGCCCCCTGCGTGCTCGGCGGCACGCAGGGGGCGCCCCTTCTCTTCGGCCGGCGTCGTCCCGCGCGCCGGCCTGTTACAGGCTCAGCCGGTGGCCGTCGCCCTCCGTCCAGCTGTGCGTCGGGGAAGTGCCGTGGGCCAGTTGGCCAGCGCCGCGGTGGCGCCGTACCAGGTCGCCACACCTGCCACCACGGCTACCCAGCCGCCGATCCTGGCCAGGCCGCTGCTGTCCGCGAAGGACGCGATGGCGAGCAGCAACAGGGATACGAAGAGCAGCCCGTAGGTGGTCCTGCCGCCGAGCAGCCCGCCGCCCTTGGTGCCGGCTGTCAGGCTCAGTGCGAGGAGCGCCCACAGCAGCAGGAAGAGTCCGGCTGCGTTGGCGGAGACCTTGCCGTCGGCCGCGTTCGCCCAGGTGAACCAGAACGCCCCGAGGCCCGCGAACGCGGTGCCGTCATAGGAGTTGTTGCCACGGAAGGCGAAGAGGCCGGCGACGAACAGGGCTATGCCGCCTATGAACAGGGCGATCGACGCGGAGTCGGCCGCGCTTACGCCGTTGACGACGCCCGTGGTGCCGATGCCGAACGCCAGCAGGGTCAGTCCGAGCGCGAGGTGGCCGAGGGTCGAGGTGGTGCTTCCCGCAGAGACTTCGTTGTCCACGGCGGGCTCCCTTCATGCAATGTTCTGTTGTGCTGCATCCCAGCCACCCATATGTACCCTTCACAAGGGCACAATCCACCTGTACGCGCGGGTAGATTCGTCGACTTCGCAAGCTGAGGGCGGGTCCCTTGGCGTCGTGGTTTGTGTGGAGGCAGCAGCGTGGGCGAACAGCCGAGGAGGTCTCGCGATACAGGGAAGGCAGACCACAGCTCCAGGGCGGCACCGATCACATCGCCCACAGACTGAAAAACGCGTGGGACTGACTGTACGTCAGGTAGCTGCGGTCTTCGGGTCGAGATCGTGGGCAGTGGCAGGACCCACAGCGAACGTCAGAACTCGAACGGGTCGAGGTGGATCTGACGGCGCGGCACCCGCAGCTGTCGCAGGGTGCTCACCGTGGCGGAGATCAGAGCGGGCGGTCCGCACAGGTACACATCCCGGCGGGACAGACCCGGCACCAGCTCTGCCATGCCTTCCGGGCTGAACACCCATTGCGGCTCGGGGTCGTCGCGGGAGCCGAGGACGTAATGGATCTGAAGGTCGCGGTGACGAGCGAAGTGGTCGAGTTCGCTGCGGAAGACGATGTCCTCGGCGCTGCCCGCTCGATAGATCATGACGGTGCGGGGCGGCATCTGTTCGAGCAGGGCACGTACGGGTGATATGCCGCTGCCGCCGGCGATCAGCAGGGCTTGGCGGCGTAGGCGCCGGTCGGCGGTGAAGGCCCCGAACGGGCCTTCGGCGATCACTCGGGTGCCAGGCTCCAGGGAGCGCAGGTGGGTGGTGTGGTCACCAACCGTCCGGACAGTCAGCCGGAGCCACTTCTCGTTGGGGGCGCTGGACAGGGAGAACGGGTGGGACTGCCACCAGCCTTCACGGGTGAGGAAGCGCCAGCGGAAGAACTGTCCGGCGCGGGCGTCCAGCTTGTGCAACTGCCGGCCGCGCAGGTAGACGGAGAACATCCCCTGGGACTCGGGAGCCACGGCGGCCACCCGCAGCCGGTGGCGGTAGTTCAGCATGACGGGTTGGATGACACGCCCCCAGAGCAGGGCACCGATCACCAGCACGTACAGACCGGTCCAATAGCCTTGTGCCACGGGTGACTGGAGGTCCGAGCCGAGGTTGAACTGGTGGCCGTAGGCCAGCAGCAACACCAGGTAGGCGGACAGGTGCAGCAGGTGCCACACCTCGTACCGCATGCGGCGGCGTATGGCCCGGATCGCCAGGGCGGCGATCGCAACCAGGATGCCGGTGGCGGCGAACGCACCGGCCATATTCTCCGTGGCGGTCAGCAGGGTCCAGGCCTCGGCCGCGGCGGAGGTCTGCGCGGACAGCGCGTATCCGTAAATGACGAACACGGCATGGGCCAGGATCGCGACCAGCGCGGACGGGCCCAGCCGCCGGTGCCAGGTCATCAGGTCGTGCGCCCCTGCCCAGTTCTCGAGCCAGCTGATGCGGCTCGTGATCAGCACCTGGACCAGCAGGATGAATCCGCCGGCCAGGCCCGTGGCGCGGCCGATGGCGCTGAGCTCGGCGCCCGGTCCGGTGAGCTGACCGGCCGGGGTGTTGAACCACCACAGCGCGACGCTGGCGGTCAGCATCACCCAGAACCCGGTCAGCACCAGCAGCCGGTGGCCCGTCCCACGGTCTGCAGCCGGAACCGGTGCCGGCCAGGAGTCCGCGCCGAGCGCGGCGGGGCCTTCCAGGGGCGGCGGGTCCGGCTGAGGAAACGAGCCGGCGTTCAGGTTGACATCCGGGGCCGAGTGCCGGGCCCGGCGCAGGAGGCTCCTGCGCGGGCCCGCGTGGTGCCGGCACCGCGCGGCGCCG
>NZ_JBUEGC010000102.1:0-5251 GCF_054963655.1 Streptomyces sp. HSS9-12
GCGCCGGCCTGAGCCTCTACCAGGTCGTCCGCGAGCTGCAGACCCTGCTCGCGATCTGGACCGGCGCCTGCCCCACCTGCCACCGCGACATACCCACCCCGACACCGACCTGACCAAGCACTACTAGGACGAACTCCTCGTACTGATCGGCGAGTTTCCGCACGGAGTCCAGGGGCGTGCGGCGGGCGTTGTAGGAGTCGAGGTCGCCCAGCACGATCTGGACGTCGAGGCCGCACTGCTGCAGTTTGATCGCGCGCAGCAGCTGGAAGAGGGTGCCGGCGTGGGGCGGCCCTCCGAGACCGACCCCGGTGGTGACGATCGCGGGCTGCCCGTCCGCGACCGCCTCCGCGAACCCGCGCGCTCCCGTGTGGCACACCCACTTCGTTCGCAGGTCGCCGGGGCTCATCCCCGCGAGGGCGAAGTCGATGGCGCCGAGCCCCAGGCGTTCGTAGCGGTGCTGGTCGATGACGCTCTCGTAGTACGCGGTGTCGAACTTCATGCGATTCCTTCCGACTGTGTCTGCTCTCGGAGGGCGAAGGCCCGGTGGACCAGTGGCTCGAAGCCGTCAACCAGGAGGTCGCCAAGTACTTCGTTGCGGGGAGCGGCGACCTGCCGAGGTCCGCGGTGACCGTTCCGTCGGCGAGGACCCAGACCCGGAACGGGTACTGGTCCTCCGGGGCACGTGTGGGCTGGGCGTAGATCTCCACCCCGTCGACCATGTTGTGTACGTCGTCCACGGCCCGCACGAAGTCGTCCCGATCGAAGCCGTAGATCTCCGCCTTGCGCGTGTTCGCGCGGCCGATCGGGCGGTACTGGGAGATCAGCCAGTATTCGACGTCCGTCTGCTGGGTCACTCCGGCGATGAACTGCGCGAGGCGCGACAGCTCCTTCACGGAACCAGCCGTGGTGAACGTGTTGAACGCGAGCCGTCGCTGGTCGGCGGTGAGGAACTCGACGTTGGACAGGAACCGTTCGAAGTACCCCTGTCCGCGGAACCAGTTGGCTGTCTCGGCGTTCGGGCCGTCGACTGCCAGGGAGTAGATGGTCACGTTGTCGCGGAGACCGGCGTAACGGTCGCTCAGAAGCAGCCCGTTGGTGTGGAGGTTGGTCTCGAAGCCGACTTCGGTGGCGTGCTGGAGGGCGACTTCCAGGTGGTTGTCGTACGGCATCACGGGGTCACCGCCGGTGAAGACGCACCGGTGAGCCTCGGACTCGGAACGACCCGGTCGATGACACGGCGGACCGTGTCCGCATCGGTGCTGACTCTGTTGCGCTCGCGGTAGCAGAAGCGGCACACGCCCGGTGAGGTGCTGGTCGGTGCGAGATCCCAGGCGTTGCAGTCGGTGTTGAGGACCAGGTGGACGATCGCGAGTTCGTCGTGCGTCAGCATGGTGCCTTCTCCTCGATGCCGGGGCTGATCAGGAGGGCCGTCGGGGATGCGGGGCGCAGGAGCGAGTTGAGCTGGTGCGGGGCGCCGCCCGTGAGCCGTACGAACTGCTGGAGTGTGTCCAGACCCGCGCCCGCGTCGATGATGGTGAGGGCCTTGTCGATGCCGGACTGGATGGTGGGGACCACCTCGGACATCACCATGAGCAGGGCCGCGTTGAGGGCGACGGCGCTCCGCGCCTGACTGGTGTCCCGGCCGGCCATCACGCGGATCGCGGCGGCGACGTTTTCCCGAGGATCCTCGTACTGGGTGACGGACGTGAGGTCCTGCGGCATCGAGGCCGCGCCTTTACGTACCTCGTCGTTGAACGCCAGGTCCTCCTCGCCCGCCCTGATGCGGCAGGCCCGCACGGTGCTTCCGGGGATCAACTCGTCGACCTGGACCGTCTGGCCGACGCTGGAGTTGATGACCGCCACGTCCGGCAGGCCGAGGCGGGAGAGCAGCCGGGCGGAAGCGCCGACCGCGGGGTGCGAGAGGCCGTACACGTAGGCGGGGCAGGTGACCGGGCTGAGGAGGGCGGGGAACGCCAGGCTGAGGGCGTGCACGGCCTGGAACCTGCCTCCGTAGCGGCGGTCGAACTCCGGCACGCGGTTCTCGATGGAGAAGAACCCGAAGCCGGTCTCCGCTGTGATGTCGACCATCTCCTGGTGCGGGACCGTGTCGCTCGTCGCGCCCACGAGGTCGATGAAGTCGCGGGATCCGGTCTTCGACGACGCACTGCGGGATCCGAGTTTCGCGACGTGTGCTCCCCCGGTGGCCGCCACCAGTGCGGCGGCGGTACTGAGGTTGATCGTCTTGAAGGTCTTCTTCCCGCTGCCCGTGTAGCCGACGAACCGCATGCCCTCCGGCGGCTGGTGGAAGTCCCAGCTGCTGCGGTCCAGGGCCGTCGCGGCTCGGACCGCGGCCTCGACCTCCTCCAGTCTCGGTCCCCGCAGGAGCAGTCCCGTCAGGGTGCGGGGGAAGTCCGGTTGGTCCCCGAGCGAGGGCGCACGGTGACCAACCGGACTCCCGGCACCAGGGGGCGCCGGTCGTGGGAGGAGAAGCAGACGACCGCGCCCCGCGCGAGCAGCAGAGCCCGAGTCAACCTGCGTCCCCGACCGAAAGCCGCGCCGTCGCACCCGCAACCCGAGCCAGCGCACCCACAACATGACCACCCGCCTGTCCGACACCGAGAAGACGAGATCACCGCCGCCGCCAAGCAGCGTGCCGTTACCGTCGCCCGTTTCCTCGCTGCCGCCGGCCTCGCCGTCGCCCGCGGTTCGACCACCGTGCACACCAACGAACAGCTCGACGCCGCCATCGACGAGCTGGCCGCCCTGCGCACCGCCATCTCCCGTGTCGGCAACAACATCAACCAGATCGCCTTCGTCTACAACGCTGGAGGGCAGCCCCGCCCCGGCGAACTCGACCACGCCCTGACGACCTTGATTCGCGTCCTGGCTCGCGTAGACGACGCGGCCGACACCCTGGTGAAGAAGCGCTTGTGATGGTCCCCAAGATCCGACGCGGCTCTTGCACCCATGGCCTGCTCGTCTACCTGTACGGCCCCGGCAAACGCGACGAGCACACCGACCCCCACCTCGTCGGCAGTTGGGACGGCTTCGCCCCGGACCCCGGCCGCGACACCAGCCCCGACCCCGATCCCAAGGTCCCCCTGGCCCGGCTCGCTGTCGCCCTGGACCTGCGGGTCAAGCAGGCAGGCGACAACGCCCTGGCCGAGCACGTCTGGCACTGCTCGGTCCGTACCGACCCCGGCGACCGGACCCTGACCGACGACGAGTGGAACACCGTCGCCCGCCGCCTGGTCCACGCCGTCAACCTCGCCCCCGAAGGCGATCCTGACGGCTGCCGCTGGGTCGCGGTGCGCCAACGCCGACGACCACATCCACATCGTGGCCACCATGGTCCGAGGTGACCTGCGCCGCCCGAGGATGAACTACGACTTCAAGAAGGCCCAGGCCGAATGCCGCCGCATCGAACAGGAGATGGGCCTGCGCCAGCTCAAGCCCGGCGACGGCACCGGAGCCAAGACGCCCACCAGCGCCGAGCGCTTCAAAGCCGAGCGGAGCGGCCGACCCGAGACCCCGCGCGAGACGCTGCGCGAAGCCGTCCGCCAGGCCGTCGCCGGAGCCGCCAGCGAAGCCGAGTTCTTCACCCGCCTTCGCGAGGCGGGCCTGCGCGTCAAGCTGCGGCACGCGCCTTCCGGGGACGTCCTCGGCTACAAGGTCGCACTGCCCGGCGACCGCAATCGCGACCGCGAGCCGGTCTGGTTCGCGGGCTCGACCCTGGCCCCCGACCTTTCCTATCCGAAGATCCAGCGCCGCCTTGCCGACGGAACCGCCGACGAGGTCACGCTGCCGGAAGCAGACAGCGTCCGGTCGGACTGGTCGCCGCCCGCACGGGGGCGACGCACCGCGACCGGGGTCGCCGAGCGCGGCGCGATCATGCTGGACAGTGACGACGACGAAGCCGCAGCCCAACTCGTCGGAGTCGGCGAACTCCTGGACGCGGTCGCCCAAGACCTCGCCGGCCGCCACCCGCGCCGAGCTCGGCACCGCCGCCCGCTCCTTCGAACGCGCCACCCGCAGCCACGTCCGGGCCGAACGAGCCGACACCCGGGCGATCCGCTCGGCGGCCCGAGGCATCATCCACGCCGGCAGCGCGCTCGGCCGAGGCGAGGACGGCGGCACCACCGCCATGCTCGTCTCCACCCTGGTCCTGGTCGCCCTGGCCGCCGCCCGCTGGCACTCCGCACGCGGTCACGCCCAACAGGCCGAAGCCTCCCGTCAGACCGCCGAGCACCTTCGCGCCGCCTACCGCCAGGCCGCCGCCGCACCCATGCAGGCCCTGCGCAACCAAGGTCGCGCCCTGCCCGAAGCCCAGCGCCGCACCTACGAGACCACCATCCGCGCCGCCTTGTCCGAGAGCAGCACCCGAGCCGACACGAACACGAAGAACGACGCCCTGGCCGCCACCCTGGCCCAGGCCGAGCAAGCAGGCCACGACCCCAAGGCCCTCCTGCAGGAGGCCATCGACATGCGGGAACTCGACACCGCCGAGGACGTGAACGACGTCCTGGTCTGGCGACTGCGCCGCCTCGCCCAGCTGCCCGCCCACCCGGGCGAAGCCGCTCGACGCCCGCAGGCCCACACCGGTCGCGCCACGCCTTCGGCCAACCGGACCGGCGTCCGGACCGCGCCCCCGGCCTCGCCCAGGCCCGCCGCACCGGACCCGCACAGCCGCCCGCCGCGCCGCTGACCAGCAGTCCGGCAGGCCCGCCACCGGCCTGCCGACTGCGCGAAAACCCCTGGACAACCGGTTCCACCGGCTGTCACGGATGAAGAGAAGGCCCTCGACCGGGAGATGACGCACGTGCTCAGAACGACCGACAGCCACGTAGAGCCGACCCCCGTCCTGCCCGCCGCCCCCGCCGGAAGTGATCCGCTGCCGCAACTCCAGTACGAGACGCAGCCGCCCAGCGGACCCGGAGCGACGCGATGCCTCAGCCACCCGCCGGAGTTGTCCCTGCGCGGCATCCCCGTGCTGTGCTCGGCCTGCCGGGCCCGGCGCGACTGGCTGCTCATCAACCACGGCCGCAATGTCTGGGTCCGCTGCCGCTGCAGCAACCAGTGGCTCGAGCCCGAGATCAGCCGCGCCGACTTCGACGCCATGATCGCCATCCCGGACGGGACGACCTACCCCAGCGTCGAGCAGGGCCTGATCGCACTCGGCTTCGACGGCGCCTTCGCCGGCACCTACCTGGAGTAACGGAGCTGCGCACGGTCAGGTTCGAGGGCACCGCTT
>NZ_JBUEGC010000103.1:0-5149 GCF_054963655.1 Streptomyces sp. HSS9-12
GTTAGGGGTAGCGCCGAGGTAAGCCCAAAGCCGCCAGTACTTGATCTTGGCGCCCGAAGAGCTTCCTACGGAGTGTTGGGCGCGAGGGCGTTGACGCGGTTCGCGTATTCGCGGCGGGCCTTGCGTTGTGCCGGGATCGCCGATGGGGCGTCGAGGACCTGGCAGCGGTCGAGGAGCTGGCGGTGGACCGCGGGCACCGCCGGGACGCGGAGCGTGTAGCCCTGGCCGCGCCGTACGGCGACGCCCTGGTCGAGCGCGGCCCGCTCGGCGTCGTCGAGTTCGGCGGCGCGGAGGAAGTCGGCGACCTTGCCCGGCATGTCGAGGGTGACCAGCGCCTCCGGAGCTGGGGCAGGCCCGGCGTCGGAAGTGTGCTCGGGCATGAGGTCGGCGACGGCGGTACGGATGGCGCCGCGGCTGACGTGGTGGTCGCGGGCCAGGGCGGCGATGGACTGGCCGCCCAGGTAGGCGGCGCGTACGGCGACGGCGGTCGCCGCGGTGACCACCGGGCGGCGGCCGCCCTTGTTGCCCTTGGCCTCGGCGGCCCGCAGTCCATCGAAGGTCAGCTCCCGCTGCAGGTCTCGCTGGAGCTCGCCAGCGGCCGCGAGGGTCTGCACCATGAACTTCACCGTGGACACCAGTTCTCCGTTGCGTGGGTGACGGGCTGTGAGGTCCATCGCGGAGAACGCCCCGTCATGGATCTGCAGGGCGAGCCGGTCGCGGTGCAGGACTTCGAGCACGTCGAGGATGTGTCCGGTGCCGCGCACGAGGCGGAACATCTCGGAGACGTGGACGACATCGCCGGGCCGCGCGTACGTCAGCAGCTCGGCGAACTTCGGCCGCTGCAACGGGTGGAGGCGGCTGGAGGTGCCGGCCTCCTCCTCGAAGACGACCGGGTCCTCGATCCCGGCCTCGTCCAGGACGAGGTTCTGCCGGGCGGTCGACTGCTGGTCGGTCGAGACCCGCTTGTAGACCAGGTTCGCCATCTCGGGGGCCCTTCGACGCGGTGGATCGGATCTTGCCTGTCGTCTAACCCTGTCATCAACGACCATCGGATCCGATTGGATTCGCACCGCTCCGAATCCCCGGAAAACCAGGGTCCATTGGACGTGCCGGCTACCTGTCGTCATTCGATCGTTTGACGACAGGCGGGGCACTAGTGATCACAGTTGGCCAGTTCACGTGAGTCCCGAGACGGACAAGATGACGGCACCACAGTGGCAGTAGCCGATCACTCCGTATGCACCACGTGGCTCGGCCGCGACTCCGCAGCCGCACGATAGAAAGAGTGGACCGCTCGGGGTCTGGTCATTGTGGGGGGAAGACTACCGATCCCATGATGAGGGACGTGGAGGCGTTAGTTTACAGATTCATCGGCTGGCTCATAGGCGGAGAGCTGCCACCTGTGAGCCGACAGGACAGAGTGGTTGAGCAGCTGCCGTTAGACCTTGCTTCTCTGCGGGTTTCGAGCGCGCTCTCTGGGCGTCTGCGTGTGGCGCTCCGCCGACGCCGTGAGCTCCGCAGGATTCGGCGGGCTGCGGTGTTTGCGGTCCGGACAAGCATCTTCATGTTCCTCCTCATGGGCGCCTTAATGCTCGCGGTGCTGGAGGAGGACCCCCGGGGAATAACCAATGCGCCTAACTACCCCATTGGTCTCGTGGGGGGCCCGGCGGTGATAGGACTGTGCTTCGGCGTCCTTGTGCTGTGGATCCTGGTGGGGTGGCGCACCATCCGGCTGGGGCTGCGCTACACCCTGGTCATGCAGATAGCCGCCGCGATCTCGGCCTGTGCCGCCGCGCGCCGTGCGGGCGGGGAGCGCTCCGCGAAGCAGTTGCGGCTGGTGTCTAAGCGGCTGGAGGAAGTCTCACGTGGTGTTGAGCGCTCCCACCGCGCTCGGGGCACGGCGAGGGGATCCAATCGCCGCCAGGCCTTGAAGGCCCATGAACGGCAGGTTGTCGCGGTGCTGCGGATGACCGAACGGCGCCTGGATATCGCCCCCGAAGAAGGACTACGCGAGCTCGCTGAACTACTGGTAGGCATAGCCGAACGCTACGCACACGGCCGGATAGGTGAGCTCCTCGACGCTGAGGTCATCAAGGACATTAAACTAGAACGGGACCGTGGTCTGTTGCGCTGGATTGCCGCTGTGGTGTTGGGCACTGCCACAACCGTCGGTATCACCCTGCTCAACCTCCCGTCGTCTATTGAGCAATCCATCATCGGCGGCAGTGTTGTGCTTGTCGTTGGGATCCTCTCGGGACCTTCCGCCCGCCACGCGCTTGACGTCGTTGGGACTATCCGAGGCAGCGGAGCGCCCTGATGTCGCGCGCGTCGGTAACTGCTGTGACAGGTTGTCGCGAGGTGAGTTTCGGCTTCCCAGCCGCGCGCCGTGCTGTCCGTCGACCGCGACCCGGACCACCCGGGCACGGTCGTCCTGCACGTCAACTCCGGCGGCAACGCGCTCGCCTGCAAGAGCACCCTGACCCGCGCCGGATACCGGTGCGAGGACATCCCGTCCGAGCCCGGCCAGTACGGCCCCCGACTGCGCATCCTGCCCACCGGCTGAGCCTCGCCCACAGGACCGGCCCGGAGTCATGAGTGGTGCCTCCGGGCCGGACCGTCTTCGACTCTACGGGCCTGCGGCTATCCGTCCTTGTCAAGATCCCAGCGGAGGTGCTCGGCGAGCAGGTCTCCGATCTTGGCTTCGAGCTGGTCGATCTCGGCCAACGCTGAGGACTTGTGCACCTTTGCCTCTTCGATCCGGACCAGGGCGGCATGGCGACGGTGGCGTTCCGCACGGAACTCGGTGAGGGCGCCGCGGAACTCAGCGCCCTCAGCCGTGCATCCGCTTTCACACGCGACGTGGAGCTCTCCCTGCCTCATCACACCGGACGTCGGCGGGGGCTGGCCTTCCCGGAGCGTGATCACCGGGGAAATTGGCCCTAACCAGAACGCTGAGGGAGTCCACCGCTCCGGTGGGCAGGTCCACTGCTCGTCGAACGGGGCCGGGTCGACGATGGCCCGGCCGTCCTCGTCGAAGTCGAACACCAGGTGCCACAGGTCGAGCCCCTCGGGCCAGTCCGCCTCGTCCGGCCTCGGTACTGGTGGGCTCTCCTATTCAACTGTCGCCAGTTCTTGCGGGAGTCCAGCCAGCTGGTGACCCTGTGTAGTCGCCGGGGGCGGATCACTGCCTCCGACGTCCCAGCAGGCATGGTGTCGGAAACTCCTGGCCACAATGCCCACTATGTTGACCTCCACAACGATCGTGGCGCTCGCGGGCATCGGGGGTACCGTCATCGCCGCTGCCCTGGGCATGTTTGGGGTGATTCGTGCCGCGAGCATCAACGCCCGCGCCCAGTACCACACTCAGAATCAGCAGTCCCGCCGCCAGGCGTATGGCGCATGTGCCTCCATGCTCACGGCCCGACACGACGCGGCCGAGGCCCTCATGCAAGCTCTCGGCGATAGAAGCACCGACCAGGCTCAAGCCCGTGCCCAAGCCCAGGACCTAGTAGCGCAGCACGTACTGCTGATGGAAAAGGTCGGGGCGGTCGCTATCGAAGGTCCCAGCGCTGTCGCGAGCGCTGCCGAGCACGCGGCCACAGCGCTCAACGGGTGGGTCGACACGCTTCTGACCTGGGCGTTGAGTACATCTCCACCCACCTATGCGCATAGCCAATGGGAGTCCACCCGGCAAGAACAGAAGATCGCTGAGGATGCGATCGACCGTTACACCGGGCTATGCCGCCGAGTTCTGCACGCCGGAGATGACCGCATCCCTCGCCGTAGCCCACGCCAGGTGATCAATCAATGCTTCTGGGGCTGGTCCGAACGGCGCCACGAACACCGCAGTCGGAACGGGGGGAGCTGACCAGCGTGCAAGGATGCGACCGCGCGTGGCGGTTTACTGGTGAGCTCGCCTATTCAACCGTCACCAGTTCCCCGCGGGGCCCAGCCTGATGGTGACCGTGAGTGATTCCTAGAGGGAACCGGCTCCGGTGCCACCGGCTTGGGCCCGGTCACCTCTGTCGGGCACGCTTCTGACGTGTCGTAGTTGTGATCGCGCTACCTCACTCCGTGCGCTCGTGATCCGCCGGGCCGAGCTCCCTTCGGAGCCGGGCCACCAGGTCGCGTGCCGCTTGGAGGCGCTCTGGGGAGCTGCCGGTGAGCATCGCCTCGGCGAGCGCGTCCTCGTCCGCGCTCAGCGGAATCAGATGCAGATAGGCCAGCAATCGCGAGCCTGCGGGCAGCGGAACATCGTGCACGGCATACAGGCCGTACAGGATCCATTCCACGGACAGCGCGGCCCAGAAGCCGAGTTCCCGCGGGTCGCCGGAGGCTTGGGCGCGGTCCAGCTTCGCCTGGCTGTGCCACAAATGGGTCGCGATCAGCTCGCGCAACTCCGCCGAGGCGTGGTACGTGGCCAGGAGCTGGCGGGCCGCCTCCGCGAGGCGGACGGCCGGGCCCCGGTCCATCAGGACCTCCGCTTCGAGGAACGAGTACAGCCACGAGGTCTTCGGCCGGTCGAATCGGGTGAGCCACTCCGCCTCCGGCCGCGCGATCCACTCCACCAGCAGGCCATCGACCAGTTGCCGATGCGCCAACTCCAGTGAGGAGTCCTCGGCGGTCACGACGAGCAGGTCGATGTCGGATGTGGTCACATGCTCGCCGCGGCAGACCGACCCGGACAGTAGGACGGCGAGTACATCGTCCCGCCCGGCCAGCCCCGTCGCGACGCGTTCGGCGTTCTTGCGATGCAGATCCATGCCCCGATCCTGTTCAGGTTCAGCACATGATGGCGTGGTACTGGATGACATGGGATGGCGAGACCTTCCGGGTCGGTGGGGAGGCCGACGCCGACATCGGCGACGGCTCGCGGGCACCAGGGGTTTACTGGTGGGCTCGTCTATGTCAACTGTCGTGAGTTCTCTGCGGAGTCCAGCCGGATGGTGACCGTAGGTGGTCTCCGGAGGCGTACCGGGTCCAGGTGCTTCCGGTCTGGGCGGCCAGCTTGGTGGTGGTGACGTGGTGGTAGCCGAGGGCGTCGGCGACGACGGGCGCGGGCATCTCCAGGACGTGCTGGCGGATTGCTGATGCCCGGCCGGCGACGGTGGGGATGCGGGGGTTGAGGAACATCGGAACGAAAACCGGC
>NZ_JBUEGC010000104.1:0-4386 GCF_054963655.1 Streptomyces sp. HSS9-12
ACCGTGCGGGCTCTCCTGCGCCACCCGTCGGTAGACCGGTAGCGCACCGGCCAGGGTCACGATCACCAGCACCACCGTCGCCAGCGGGGACAGCAGCCCCGCCGCCAGGGCGGCGATGCCCGGCTGGTAGCCGAGGGTGGAGAAGTAGTCCAAACCGGTCAGGCACATGACCCGCCACCACCGCTGCCCGCGGTGCCCGGCCGGGGGCTGGGCATGCGGGCCCGGCTGCTGCTTGGCCATGTCGGCCAGGCCCTCCAGCAGCCACGCGCGAAGCTTGGGCTTCGCTGCGGGCTCAGGGCCCAGACGTGTGGAACTGGCCACCATGTACTCCCGTCGCACTGCAGATGGATGCGGCCGTCGAAAGACGGCCGGGTGAGCGTACGAAATTCGACGCCGCGGTGCCGGGCCGGGGGCGTGCCCGCCCGTGGGGGCTCCGCGTCCGCACCTTTCGGCTCCGCGGGCGAGCGTAGGTGCCGGATCAAGCAGCCTGATCACTACGGCGTGGCTAAAACCCGGCCCACATATCGGCCGAACCGGCACTCTCGCCAGCGCCCGGCCCCGGCAGGGCGGGCCGGAACGTGGTGGTCGGCAGCGTCGGGCGTGATCGCGGCCCTGATGATTTTTTAACGCAATCCATATGCCCTCGAGGTGCAAAACGGTGCAAATTGACTGACTGACCGGATCCATCTGTGCTGGTCGGCGCCGCCGTCGGGATCACGCGCTGTCTGGCAGGTTGCCACCCGAGGGCGCCTCGGTTGAAATGATCTATTTCCAGGCGAATGTCTGTAAGACTCCGACGAGCGACGCCCTGTCGCCAGCGGAGCGAGTTCGAGGTACCGGCAGCCGTGTCTGATGTGGTGTTCGTGGTCCTGACAGTGGTGGTGTTCGCGCTACTCGGTCTGGCCGTACGGGGGGTGGGGCGGCTGTGAGTGCGGACAACATCGTCGGCCTGGTGCTGGCCGTTGGCCTGACCGTCTATCTGGTCGCGGCGCTGGTCTTCCCGGAGCGGTTCTGAATGGGTACGACCGGAGGGGGCATCGTCTTCGCGCTGTCTCTGCTGGCGGCTCTGGCGCTCGTACATCGGCCGCTCGGCGACTACATGCACCGGGTATTCACTTCCCCCCGCCATCTGCGGGTGGAGCGGGGGATGTACCGGCTCATCGGAGTGGACCCCGACGGCGAGCAGACGTGGGGGGTCTATGCGCGCAGCGTTCTGGCCTTCTCCGCGGTCTCCGTCCTGTTCCTGTACGCCTTCCAGCGGCTGCAGAGTCATCTGTTCCTGAGCCTGGGTCTGCCCGCCGTCAAGAGCGACCTGGCCTGGAACACAGCCGTCAGCTTCACGACCAACACCAACTGGCAGGCGTACTCGGGTGAGTCCACGATGGGGCATCTGGTGCAGATGACCGGACTGGCGGTGCAGAACTTCGCCTCGTCAGCCGTCGGTATCGCCGTCGCCATCGCGCTGGTCCGCGGGTTCGCCCGCAGCCGCACCGACCAACTCGGCAATTTCTGGGTGGACCTGATCCGGGCCTGCGTACGCATTCTGCTGCCGGTGTGCGCAGTCGCGGCGGTGGTGCTCGTGGCGGGCGGCGCGGTGCAGAACTTCCATGAACCGCGGACCGTGCACACCCTGGCGGGCGCCCCTCAGACCATCACCGGTGGACCGGTGGCGAGCCAGGAAGCCATCAAGGACTTCGGTACGAACGGTGGCGGGTTCTACAACGCGAATTCCTCCCACCCCTTCGAGAACCCCACCAGCTGGACGAACTGGATTGAGATCCTTCTGCTGCTCGCGATCAGCTTCTCGCTGCCGCGCACGTTCGGCCGGATGGTCGGCGACCTCCGTCAGGGATATGCGATCGTCGCCGTGATGGCGGTCCTGGCCATCGGCAGCCAGGCCGCGGTCCAAGGGTTCCAGGTGGCCCACCATGGCACCGTTCCCACCGCTGTCGGTGCGGCCACGGAGGGCACCGAGAGTCGCTTCGGGGTACCCAACTCCGCCGTGTTCGCCTCGGCGACGACACTGACCTCGACCGGGTCGGTGGACTCCTTCCACGACTCCTATACGAGCCTCGGCGGTGCGGTGCTGCTGGGCGACATGATGCTCGGCGAGGTCGCTCCCGGCGGGGTCGGTTCCGGGCTCTACGGCATGCTGATCCTCGCCGTGGTGACCGTGTTCGTGGCCGGTCTGATGGTGGGCCGCACGCCGGAGTACCTGGGCAAGAAGATCGGCGGACGGGAGATCAAACTCGCCTCGCTGTACTTCCTGACCACACCCCTGCTCGTACTGATCGGCACAGCGGTCGCGATGGCACTGCCCGAAGGCCGCGCGGGCATGCTCAACTACGGCCCGCACGGGCTGTCCGAGGTGCTGTACGCGTTCACCTCGGCCGGCAACAACAACGGCTCGGCGTTCGCCGGCATCTCCGCCAACACCCCCTTCTACAATGCAGCGTTGGGGCTGACGATGCTGTTCGGCCGCTTCCTGCCCATGGTCTTCGTGCTGGCCCTCGCCGGGGGGCTGGCGGCGCAGAGACCGACGCCGGTGACCAGCGCCACGCTGCCCACCCATCGTCCGCAGTTCGTCGGCATGCTCGCCGCCGTCACTCTCATTCTGGTCGCCCTGACGTTCTTTCCGGCGCTGGCACTCGGACCGCTCGCGGAAGGTATCCACTGATGCCTGGAGCGGATCGGAACTCGCCGCGTCCGCGACGGCAGACCGGCCCGGTGGCAGGCGGCCTGCTCGGCCCCCGACAGATGGCCCGGGCCCTGCCCGACGCGCTGCGCAAGCTCAATCCGATGTCGCTGTGGCACAACCCGGTGATGCTGATCGTCGAGGTCGGCGCGGCGTGGACGACCGTACTCGCCGTACGCGACCCGACCACCTTCGCCTGGCTGATCGCCGCGTGGCTATGGCTTACGGTGCTCTTCGCCAACATCGCCGAGGCCGTGGCCGAAAGCCGCGGCAAGGCGCAGGCCGACACGCTGCGCCGCGCCAGGCGAGAGACGACGGCCCGCCGTCTGATCGGCTGGCAGCCGGGCAGGGAAGCGGCCGAGGAGTCGGTGCCGGCGCCGCAGCTGCGGCAGGGCGACCATGTGATCGTCGAGGCAGGCGAGATCATTCCCGGGGACGGCGACGTGGTCGAAGGCATCGCCAGCGTGGACGAGTCGGCGATCACGGGGGAGTCGGCGCCCGTCATCCGCGAGTCGGGCGGCGACCGTTCAGCGGTCACCGGCGGCACGAAGGTGCTCTCGGACCGGATCATCGTGAAGATCACCCAGAAACCTGGCGAGAGCTTCATCGACCGCATGATCGCGCTTGTGGAGGGAGCGAACCGGCAGAAGACACCGAACGAGATCGCCCTGAACATCCTGCTCGCCGCGCTGACGATCATCTTCCTGCTCGCCGTGGCCACCCTCCAGCCGCTGGCGGCCTACGCCAAGGGCACCCAGCCCGGAGTACCGGACACCGCCGCGTTGAACGCGAACGGGGTGACCGGCATCGTCCTCGCCTCGCTGCTGGTGTGCCTGATCCCCACCACCATCGGGGCGCTGCTGTCGGCGATCGGCATCGCGGGCATGGACCGCCTCGTGCGGCGCAACGTACTGGCCGTGAGCGGCCGCGCCGTCGAGGCGGCAGGCGATGTCAACACGCTCCTGCTCGACAAGACCGGAACCGTCACCCTGGGCAATCGACAAGCCGCCGAGTTCGTACCGGTCGGCGGCGTCGAGCGCGGCGCGCTCGCCGACGCCGCGCAGCTGTCCAGCCTCGCCGACGCGACCCCGGAGGGTCGCTCCATCGTGGTCTTCGCCAAGCAGCGCTACGGGCTGCGGGAACGCACCCCCGGCGAGCTCGCCCACGCCACCTGGGTTCCCTTCACCGCCCAGACCCGTATGTCAGGGGTGGACCTCGCCGACACCGACGAGCGCCGGTCGTTCCGAAAAGGCGCGGCGACCGCGGTCATGAAATGGGTCCGCGACCACGGCGGACACCCGACCGAGGAGGTCGGCCACATCGTCGACGCCATCTCCGCCAGCGGCGGCACCCCGCTTGTCGTCGGCGAAGTCGTCCGGCACGGCGAGGAGACCACTGCCCGGGTGCTGGGCGTCATTCACCTCAAGGACGTCGTCAAGGAGGGCATGCGGGAGCGGTTCGACCGCGTACGGGCCATGGGCATCCGAACCGTCATGATCACGGGCGACAACCCGCTCACCGCCAAGGCCATCGCGGACGAGGCGGGCGTGGACGACTTCCTCGCCGAGGCCACGCCCGAGCACAAGCTGGCCTTGATCAGAAAAGAGCAGGAGGGCGGCAGGCTGGTCGCGATGACGGGCGACGGTACGAACGACGCCCCGGCGCTGGCGCAGGCGGATGTCGGGGTGGCC
>NZ_JBUEGC010000105.1:0-4071 GCF_054963655.1 Streptomyces sp. HSS9-12
ATGCGGATGGAGAGCGTGGATGACGCTTCTTCCTCTGCATGCCTCGGATTTGGTTCTCATCGTGGTGACATAGATCAATGCTATGCTCACACTCATGAAGATCGTCACGCAGGTCAAACTCATCCCGGACGCCGCGCAGGCACCGGCGCTTGAGCGCACCCTGCCCGCGATCAACGAGGCCGCGAACTGGGTCTCCGCAGTCTCCTTCGAGCGCTTCGGACTGGCAGGCAGCGTCCGTGAGCTGCGGAAGCTGTGTTACGGCGAGCTGAAGGCCCGTGGGTTCTGGTGCGCAGACCGCGCAGCACATCATCAAGCGCGTGGCCGACGCGTACACCACACTGCGGGCGAACATACGGGCCGGGAACCTCGGACCCGAGGGGGCGAAGCGACGCCGCAAGGCGGAGTCCAAGCCGATCGTCTTCCGTCCGCACGCCGCACACACCTACGACGACCGGTGCCTGTCGTGGAACTACGACCAGCAGACGGTGAGTATCTGGACCCTGGACGGCCGGGTCAAGAGCGTGCGGTTCGCCTGCTCGCCGGACGCGCTGGGGCAGCTCGCCGAGCACCGGCAGGGCGAATCCGACCTGGTGTTCCGCGACGGGAAGTGGTTCCTGATCGCCACCTGCGAGGTTCCCCAAGCACCGCGGTTTGAGCCGAAGGGCTTCATCGGTGTGGACCGGGGCATCACCAACCTCGCCACCACCTCGGACGCAGACAATCACTCCGGCCGCCGCCTGGCCCGTTACCGGCGCTGGCAGGCCCGCAAGAAGGCAGAACTCCAGGCCAGGCAGACCCGCTCCGCCAAGCAGCTCCTCAACAAGCGTGCCCGCCGCGAGGCACGGCACGCGACCCACATCAACCACACGATCGCCAAGACTGTCGTTGCTGTCGCTGGGGGTACCGCCCATGCCGAAGGCTATGGGGGAGCACCGAGCGCGGCCTTGCCCTGGAACAGCTCCAGGGCATCCGCGAGCGGGTTACGGTTCCCCGCGACCAGCGAGCACGCCAGTCCTCCTGGCCGTTCCGTCAGCTCGGCTCGTTCATCGAGTACAAGGCCCGCCGCTCAGGAGTGCCGTTCATCGAGGTGGACCCGGCCTACACCTCGCAGCGCTGCCCGCGCTGCGGCCACACCGAGCGCGCCAACCGGCCCACTCGGGACACCTTCTCCTGTCGTCGGTGCGGCCTCGCTGGGCCGGCCGACCACGTCGCCGGGGTCAACATCGCTCAGCGAGGGGCCACGGCGTGGGTATTCGTCAACATGCCCGATCCGGTCCCCGCATAGCGGGGACCGGTAGATGTGACCCGTGACCGCCCTGTCGTAGGGGGCAGTCGGGAGCATAAGCAGAGCCATACCGAACCGAGTCAACAAGCTCGGTCGTTTACGGCCGAGTAGTTGACCCCTCCCGTTGGATGAATCGCTTTGTCAGTTTGCGTGTTGGAGCGCACTCGAAGCCGAGTGCGGTCATGAGGCGGCCGCTGTTGTACGTACAGGGGCCTGGTGTTTCAGCCGCAGTCGGCCGGGCCGGCGTCGAGGTCCGCGGAGTCCAGCGTCGCGGCGATCCGGTTGACCACGTCGCGCAGGCCGATGATCTCCTCCAGCGAGAGGCCGGTAGCGGCGGTGATCCGGCGGGGGACGAGCAGAGCCCGCTCGCGTAGCGCGGCTCCGGCCTCGGTGAGGCCGACGGTGACCGATCGCTCGTCCTCGGTGCTGCGCGTGCGCTGTACCAGGCCGGCGGACTGGAGGCGCTTGAGGAGGGGCGAGAGCGTGCCGGAGTCCAGTCGCAGATACTCGCCGATCCGCTTGACGGGCAGATCGCCGTGCTCCCAGAGCACCAGCATGACCAGGTACTGCGGGTAGGTCAGGCCGAGGTCCTTCAGAACGACGCGGTAGAGGCCGCCGAAGGCGCGCGACGCGGCGTGCAGCGCGAAGCAGATCTGGTTGTCGAGGCGCAAGAGCTCCTCATCCGGTACCTGGGACAGCGTCTTCATGCCCCCACGATACCCTGCACCCGTTTTAGTTGTGCACAATCAAATAGTGTGCTCTACTTTTCTGCCGGGCGGCCGGATCTCCGGTCGCGGACGCGAGACGAGACAAGGAGCGTTCCCTATGGACGCGCTGTACACCGCTGTGGCCACCGCCAACGGCCGCGAGGGGCGAGCCGTGAGCTCGGACGGGCAGCTGGACCTTCCCCTGGCCATGCCGCCGGCGCTGGGAGGCAGCGGCAAGGGCACCAACCCTGAGCAGCTGTTCGCAGCGGGTTACGCGGCGTGCTTTGCCAGCGCGCTGGGCCTGGTCGGGCGGCAGGCGAAGGTCGACACCAGCGATGTGTCGGTGACCGCCGAGGTCGGCATCCACAAGGACGGTTCGGGCTTCGCCCTCTCGGTGACGCTCCGCGTCGAACTGCCCGAGGCCCTCGCGGGCGAGACCGGTGAGCTGCTGGTGAAGAAGGCCCACGAAGTGTGCCCGTACTCCAGGGCCACCCAGGGCAACGTCGCCGTCGACATCATCGTCGAGTAGTCACCCGCGACCAGCCCCCGGAGCGCCGCGAGGTGCGGCTTACGCCTCCGTACGGAGTACGACCCGTGTGCCGTGGAGCTCACCGCGCTCCATACGGGCGTGGGTGTCGGCGGCGGCGCTCAGGGGCGCTGTTCGTGTCGACCGGGACCGCTATCGCCGCTACGGTCCCGATCGGCGAGTGATCAGCTTCGACCACTTGATCTTCACGATCGGGTGACCTGCGAACTCCGGGGCTAGTCCCAATGCCAGTGACTTAACGACCGCCGAAGGGCCTGCCCGACGACGTTTCCGCACGTCAGAGCCCCAAAGAGCGTGTTAAGTCACTGGCATTGTGGGCTAGTCCGTCCGAGGGGGCCGACGCAGGAGGAACAGGCCCACGCCGGCCGACAGCAGAACCACGCAAGCCGCGAACACCAGACCCGCACCGCGCAGCCCCAGAACCAGCGTGAGGGCCCCGACTCCGACCACCGGCAAGGAGATTCCGACGTAGGCGACGACGAAGAAGGCCGAGATCGTCGCACCACGGCGCTCGTTCGGAGCCACCGCACTCACGCTGGTGATAGCCGCGCGGAAGGCCAGACCTTGGCCGAGGCCCCCGACCACTGCGCCTACCACCAACACCGGCAGGGACTCCACCAGGAGGGAGACCGCCACGAGGGCCATGCCGGTCGTCAGTACGAGGCAACCGGTGGGCAGCGCGCGCCGCACGCCAATGCGGCCCATCAACAACTGGCCGGCTGTGGAGGAACAGAACGCCGAGAAGACGACCACGCCGGTAACGGCGAGATTGTGCTCCCCCAGCGTCTGGGCGAGGAAGCCCGGCGCTACTGCGGTGAACAGTCCCAGCAGAGAGAAGCCGGCGAACGCGGCCAGCCCCGCGGGCACGAACGCTCCGCGCGTCTCCTGAGGTACGACCATGCCCTGGGGGCGCAGCGGCGGGCGAGGAGTCCGACGCGCCACTGTCTCCGGCAGCGCGCGGGTGACGGCGAAGGCCGCCACGAGCAAGGCGATGTGTACCAGGAAGGGCAGCTGAAGGGGCCAGGGCGCATACTGCGCCAGGACCCCCGACAACAGCGGACCACAGCCCAGGCCGCCCATGTTGGCAGCCGTGGCGGCGAATGCCGCCGATCCGCGCAGCTCCGGCGGTGCCAGCTCCAGTACGGCAGCTGTTGCGGCCCCACTGAGGAGCCCTGCGGAAAATCCCGAGAGCAGCCGTCCCACGAACAGCAGCGGCAGCCCGGTTTCACCAAGGAAGCACACCGCACTCAGGACCGACAGCCCCAGCGCGAACAGCAGCACGGGGCGCCGGCCCAGAACGTCGGAGAAGTCACCGGCGACCAGCAGCGCGGCGATCACGCCGAGTGCGTAGACCGCGAAGACCACCGTCACCATCAGCTCGGAGAAGCCGATCTGTTCCTCGTAGAGCCCGTACAGCGGTGTCGGCAGCGTGGTCCCCGCCATACCGACGGCGAACACCGCTGCGGCCGCGAGGTACCACCTCCGGGCACGACGTTCACCCGCGTCTTGATCGATCACACCGTCAATCTAGT
>NZ_JBUEGC010000106.1:0-3758 GCF_054963655.1 Streptomyces sp. HSS9-12
AGTCCGCGAAGCACTCCAGATCGGCCCCGACGCGCCCATCATCACCACCGACGCACGCCACCGCAGCGAAGCCAAGAGCGCCCTCATCACCCTCGTCGAGCACGCCCTCATGGCGCGCCTCAAGTAGGGCCGGGCGCAGGGTAGTTGATGCTCAGGCGGGCCGTGTCGTTGACACGGCCCGCGTGCATGTTCATAACGTTTCGACAGAGAATTCGTCCCCTACCAGCACGTCACGCATTCGAATGGCTTCGCTGTGCGCACAATCGGCCTGCTATTTGCCGCAGGACGTTCTTAATGCCCGTTTTATCGCGCCGTTCATGCCGACGGAACGGGTCATTCACAGTGTTTGGAATGCACGCTCTGACGTGCTGCAATTCCCTAACTGCCGAGTAGTAACGGCCCGCAAAGAACTACGGCACGACACAGGTGCCGACGCCGAGAGGTTGTTGGTCGAGTGAGGCGAAGCAAGCCTGGCCCCGCGAACGAAGCGCGCGGCAACTTCACCCCGCCGCCGTCGCGCACAGCGGCGTCGCCCGCTGACGTGTCCGACGCTGCGCCCGCGAGCGGTACCTCGCTGTCCCCCCGGAACTGGCGCGTCGCCACCCGGCTGAACGCGATCATGCTCATCCCGGTGCTGGTCGCCCTGGTCTTCGGTGGTTTCCAGGTCAACAGCTCCATTCAGACCTGGAAAGAAGCCCAGGACGCCGAGCACACCGCGCAGCTGGTCCGGGCGGCGGAAGCGTACGGTCACGCCCTTCTCGACGAGCGTGACCGCACCGCCGCTCCTCTGCTGGCCGGCGACCGCAACAACCCCATCGTCACCGAGACCCGGCAGACCACCGACCAGGCCAAGCGGGAGTTCGACTCCCGCGTCGAGCAGATGCCGGACCAGGACGGCCTCAAGCGGCGGCTGAAGGCCTTCCGGGACTTCGAGCCCAAGCTCGAGGAACTGCGCCAGGCGGCATACACCCCCGCGCTGCCCGCCGTGCAGACCGAAGAGACCTATGTCCGGCTCCAGCACCCGCTGATGGAGTTCGCCAACGAACTCGGCCTGGGCACCGGCAACATCACCAGCTACGGCCGCACGGTCTACGCGATCTCCCTGGCCAAGGGGGCCGAGTCGCTGCAGCGCTCCATCGGTATGCACCTGCTGATCAAGCCCGGTCCCGGCGCGAAGAACCGCAGCACCCAGGTGACCGCCTTCAGCTCCTACGCCTACCTGGAGAACATCGCCCTCGCCGAGTACGTCTCCGGTGGCACCGAAGCGGACAAGCAGCGCCTCAAGGAGGCCATGCAGGCCGCCCAGGACAAGGGCAAGCAGCAGCTGGCCCAGGCCAAGCAGCAGGCCGAGGCCAAGGGCCTGCCGTTCGTCCCGCCGCCGGCCATGGAGAAGATGGTCCAGGCGATCGGCCGGGGCACCCCCGCCGCTGAGCTCAAGCCGCAGGGCATCACCCCCGAGACCTGGTTCGCCACGGCCACGGGCAAGTTCGAGGCCTACCGCGTGGCCGAGAAGGCGCTCCTCGACAAGGCCGTGAACGAGGCCGGCAAGATCTCCGACGACGCCAAGCGGGACGCGATCGTCAACGGCATCATCGTGGTCGTCGCCCTCCTCACCGCGCTCATCATCGCGAGGCTGATGGCCCGCTCGATGAGCAGCAGCATGCGCCGGCTGCGTACGGCGGCCTTCGACGTCGCCGAGCAGCGCCTGCCGATGCTGGTCGACCAGCTCTCCCGTACCGACCCGGGCCGCGTGGACACCCGGGTCCAGCCGATCCCGATCAACAGCCGCGACGAGATCGGCGAAGTCGCCCGGGCCTTCGACCAGGTACACCGCGAGGCCGTCCGGCTCGCCGCCGAGCAGGCGCTGCTGCGAGGCAACGTCAACGCGATCTTCACCAACCTCTCGCGCCGCAACCAGAGCCTCATCGAGCGCCAGCTGACGCTCATCACCGGCCTGGAGAACAACGAGGCGGACCCGGATCAGCTGGAGAACCTCTTCAAGCTGGATCACCTGGCCACCCGTATGCGCCGCAACGGCGAGAACCTGCTGATTCTCGCGGGCGAGGAGCCGGGGCAGCACTGGAACCAGCCGGTGCCGCTGCTGGACGTGCTGCGTGCCGCCACCTCCGAGGTGGAGAACTACGAGCGCATCGAGATCACCGGTGTCCCGGAGACCGAGATCCACGGCCGGGCGGTGACCGACCTTGTGCACCTGCTGTCCGAGCTGCTGGAGAACGCCACCACGTTCTCCTCCCCGCAGACCAAGGTCCGCGTCACCGCGACCCGGCTGCCGGACGGCCGCGTGATGATCGAGATCCACGACAAGGGCATCGGCCTGACCGCCGAGGACTTCGCGGACATCAACCACAAACTGGCCAACCCGCCGACCGTCGATGTCGAGATCGCCAAGCGGATGGGTCTGTTCGTGGTCGGCCGCCTCGCCGACCGGCACGGCATCCGCGTGCAGCTGCGCCCCTCCGGCGAGCAGGCCGGCACCACCTCGCTGGTCATGCTGCCCGACGCCATCACGCACGGCGGTGGCGGCGAGCAACTGCAGCCGGACGACTTCACCGTCTCCCGGATCGTGCCCGATCAGCCGCAGGCGTACGGCCAGTCGGCTGGGCCGATGCGCACCGCGGCGGAACTGGGCTTCGACGACTCCCACTTCCAAGTCCCGGACGATGCCCGCGAGCTGGACATGGTCGGCCGCTCGCTCATGCGAGAGGAGAGGCGTGCGCAGCTGGAGGCCCAGGTGGCCGGCGAGCGCCCGCCCTTCCGCGACGAGGCCGAGCAGGGCCATTACGACACGGGCCAGTACGACACCGGCCAGTACGACACCACCGGGCAGTACGACACCGGGCAGTTCGACAACGGCCAGTACGACACCGGTCAATACGACACCGGCCAGTACGACACTGCGGAATTCCCGCAGGCTGCCTATCCGGAATCCGGCTACCAGGAGCCTGACCACCAGCGGTACGACTCCTACAGCGACCAGTCTCACCAGGGCCAGTGGAACGAATCCGCTAGCTACGAGGCCCGCTACCAGCCGGAGTTCGGAACCCAATCGGAATCACAGGTCGCTCCCCTGGACGCGCCGGAACGCGTAGGCTTCGACCGTCAGGGCCCTTCCTCTCGCTCCGCTGGGGGTGCCTCCACCTCCAGCGACCGCTCTCTGACCGGTGCCGGCCTGCCGCGCCGTGACAAGGGTCGGCAGCAGCGCGAGGAACCGGGGGCACACCCCCAGGCTTCGCCGGGGGGACCCAGCCGCCAGACTGGAGGAGAGCAGACCCAAGCGGTCCCCCAGATCCGGCCGGAGGAGAGCCAGGACTGGCGGTCGGCGAACGACGAGCGCTGGCACCGTGCCGAGCAGGTCCGTACGCCGAAGGCCGGCGGAGTCACCGCCTCCGGCCTCCCCCGTCGGGTGCCCAAGGCCAACTTGGTCGCGGGCGCAGCAGAGACGACCCCGCAGGGCGGCCCCCAGGTCTCCCGCGCCCCTGAGGACGTCCGTGGCAGGTTGAGCAACCTGCGGCGCGGCATCCAGAGGGGTCGCAGCGCGGGCAGTGAGACAAACGGCCAGGGCTTCGGCCCCGCCGGCAGCACCTACGATCAGGAGCGTTAGTGTGAGCCCGATGAGCCAGGCGGCGCAGAACCTGAACTGGTTGATCACCAACTTCGTGGACAACACCCCAGGGGTGTCCCACACCGTGGTGGTCTCCGCCGACGGACTCCTTCTCGCGTTGTCCGAAGGGTTCCCG
>NZ_JBUEGC010000107.1:0-3097 GCF_054963655.1 Streptomyces sp. HSS9-12
TACTCGCCTCATTCGTTGACGACATCGGCAGATGACACCTGCCCCCGGGCCCGAACGCCGGCCGGCGGTCCCCTGCCCCCAGGCCCAACGGGGGTGGGGGAACGCGGGCCAAGTGCCTTGGACTGCTGGGATCGCGGGCCGCAGCAGGGCGTGAGTCACATCTGGCGCTCGATCAGGAACGGCAGGAGCGTCAGGATGTCCTCGACCGCGGCCGGTGCCAGCGGGACGCCGGCCAGGCAGTCACGGACGCCGTCGAGGTGACGGCGGGCCTCGTCCACAGCGGCGGCGCGTCCGCCGGCCTCCTCGATCAGTACGGCGGCCTCACGGGCGGCGGCGTCGTCCAGCGGGGACGGCGAGGTGAGGAGCGCGGTCAGGCGCCGGGCAGCCGGACCGTCCGTGGCCAGGGCCGCGAGGACGGGGTACGTCTTCTTCATCTGGCGCAGGTCGCTGTGCACCGGTTTGCCGGTGACCTCCGGGTTCCCCCACATGCCGAGCAGGTCGTCGACGATCTGGAAGGCCACACCGAGGTGCCGCCCGCTCTGGGCGAGGGCGGCGACGGTCGGGGACGGAGCTCCGGCGAGTACGGCACCGAGCGCGGCCGCGCAGCCGAGGAGGGCCCCGGTCTTGTGGTCCGCCATGGACCGGTACTCGGGCAGTCGCACCGCATCAGGCCCCGTCCAGGGCCGGGATTCGAAGAGCAGGTCCTCAGCCTGGCCGCACACCAGGTCGTTCAGCGCCGCGGCCAAGTGCCGTACCGCCGTGGCCCCGTGGGCGTTCCGCGAGTTGGCGAGGGTCTCCATGGCGAGCGCGAACAGGGCGTCACCCGCGAGGACCGCGGGCCCCGTACCGTACGCCTTCCATACGGTCTGCCGCTGCCGCCGCATCTCGTCGCGGTCCATGATGTCGTCGTGCAGGAGGGAGAAGGTGTGGATGAGCTCGACGGCGACCGCGCCGTCGAGGGCGGTTTCGCCGGGCGCGCCCGCGGCCTCCGCGCACAGCACGGCGAGTGCCTGGCGCAGCCCCTTGCCGCCCGAGCCGGGAACGGGCTTGCCGTCCACCGGGTTCCAGCCGAGCGAGAAGGCGGCCATTTCGGCAGGCCAGGGGTGGAGGCGGGCGATGGCCTCGGCCAGGGCCGGGTGCACCAGATCCCGGCAGCGGGCGAGGATCTGCGGTGCTGTGGGCTGAGCTGTCGACGGCAGGGTCATCGTTGGCCGGCCTCCTGCCCCGCCCGGGAGGTCAACGGGGGTATCCCGAGTTCGGCGTGCGCCTTGTCGACCATGTCGCGGGCGTGGAGCAGTCCGATCCGGTCGAGAGTGCGGCGCAGCTCGTCCAGGTCGGCGGCGGTCTCCTGCGGGTTGCGGCCGAGCTGGGCGAGCGTCTTGACCAGGCCGAGCCGGGCCAGCGCCTCGCCACGGGGCTCGCTCATGGCCTGGAACTCCGCCAGCGCCTCCTCGTAGACCGGCCGGGCCTCCTGATAACGGCGGGCGCGGAAGAGCACGTTGGCGCGCATCTTGTGGTTGTAGGCGAGAGCGCTGGACAGGTTCATCTCGCGGCAGGTGATCTCGGCTTCGGCGAGCAGAGCCAGGGCGCGCTCGGTGTCGTTGTCCCGTACGGACACGATGTCGGCCATGCCGCGCAGTGCCCACGCCCGGCCCCGCCGGTCGTCGGCCTTCTCGGCGATCTCGGCCGCTTCCTCGAACATCGCCAGTGCCGTGTCGTAGGAACCGGTGTTCCGGTGTATCTGCGCTATGCCCTCCAGCGCCCACACCGTGTGCCGGGCCTCGCCGCGCTTGCGGGCTTCGGCGAGCAACTGCTCGTGCAGGGCACCCACGGCCCGGTAGTCGCCCTGAATCCGACCGGTCTCCGCCATCCCCGCGAGCGAGTATCCCCGGACGACGATGTCTCCACCGCGGCCGCCCAGATCGGCGGCGAGCCCGAGCAGGCGGCGGGCCAGGGCCAGCTCACCCCGCTGGCGCGCGAGCGTGCCGCCACTCCACAGCGCCCACGCCATCGCCCCGAGGTCGTCGGCCGAGCGGGCGGCGCGGAAACTGGCCTTCCAGGCCCGGTCGGCCTCCTCGACGTTTCCCAAACGGCGTTGCGCCTCCGCGACGGCGAGCCCGCAGCGTGCGACCTCCTGCTGGGAGCCGGAGCGCTCGGCCGCCGACAACTCCTCGGTCGCCTTGGCCAGTACGTCCACCAAGGAGGAGTTGACCGACAGTGAGCCGACGGCGCCCTGATACTCGGGAGCGAATGCCTTGCTGTACATGGATGCCTTTCTGCTGCTGAGCGCTGTCCCGCGGTCACCAGTGCCGATGGCACAGGCGACGAGGGGCTGGGCCTTCGCAGAGGCTGGCCGGCAGCAACTATACGCTCCATGTATACACGTAGCGTATAGCTGGCTCCTCTGGGCGGGCCTGGATCAGTCGATTGACGAGCCGACGAGTACCGGCCGCCGCGACGAGCCACCGCCTCGGGCCGTTACGTCACCGGCCCCTGCCCCGTCCGAGGACACCCTGCGCGGTCCGCTTCTGCTGCCGATCAAGACGACTATTGGCGTCTCAGGGTTGCTCGCCCCTCGGTGAGCATCGCCACGCGCTCTTGGTCCGCCGGATCCTCGCTCACGCCGGGTGCATCGCGCCTACAACGCCCCTTCGGCCTTACGCACCGGGCGACACCTGCGGGCATACGGGCGGTCGGCGGTTTGTGTGCATACGCTGAGATCACCACTAGATCGATGGTTTGTTCGTTTTGGGTTCGACAGGAGCGCACGATGGCCACCTCCCCCCGTCCGGGCTCGGCTCCCGGGGGCGCGGTGCGAGACCGGTTTCGTGCATGGTGGCTGGAGGGTCTGACCGACATCGCCAAACACCATCCGGGCCCGCACGCCAAAGCACCGCCCGGACACCGCGGGCAGCGGTGGTGGCGGGTCATGTGCCTGACCGGCTTGGACTACTTCTCCACCCTCGGCTACCAGCCGGGCATCGCATTCCTGGCTGCGGGGCTGCTGTCCCCGGTCGCGACGGTCGTGCTGGTGCTGGTCACCCTGGCCGGTGCGCTGCCGGTCTACCGACGGGTCGCGGAGGAGAGCCCGCACGGC
>NZ_JBUEGC010000108.1:0-2901 GCF_054963655.1 Streptomyces sp. HSS9-12
CATACGCACCCGCCGTCGCACCGGGGCGGACAACCGCAGCAACTATGCGGGCAAGCACAAATGCCATGGCCTGCTCGTGATCGCGCTCACCGACGACCGCGGCCGACTGGTGTGGATCTCTGCGGTGCGGCCCGGACGCACGTCGGAGATCACTGCCTGCCGCCACGACAAGCTCACCACCAAGCTGCGGGCGGCCGGGCTCGGCGCCATCGCCGACCTGGGGTTCGTCGGCCTCGACGACGGCGCTCCGGACGCCGACCCGACGGTGATCACCGGCTACAAGGCGGCCCGGAACCGGCCCCTGACCCGTGGTCAGAAGCTGTCCAACAAGGCACTCGCCGCGGTGCGGGCGCCGGTCGAGCACGGCTTCGCCCATCTGAAGTGGCGCGCCCTCGGCAAGGTCCGCACGAATCCGAGGTGGGCGACCGCGCTGGTGCGGGCCCTGCTGGTGCTGACGAACCGGGAAGTCGCCCGCTGACAGATGATCTTGTCGGTGGACTACCGCCCCGGACCTGCCCGAGCCTCCCGACGCCTACGCACACCGGGCCCACTGACGTGCAGTTTTCACGATGCACTGTGCCCACTTCTCGGCTACTCGCAACTGCACGATCATCTCCTCGATGTCGTCAGGCGTGCGCGAGGGTTGACGATCGGGACGGGAGGTCCGGTCAAGCAGACCAGCGTCGCCGTGGATCAGCCAACGCTTGTACCACTTGGTCAGCGCGGTACGGCTGACGCCGCCCTCAGCGACATGGGCGAGCGGGCGTCCGGAGTCGATGCGTTCGCAGAGACGACGGCGACCTTCGGGCGTGAGGGGAGCGTTTGCGTGGGTAGACATAACTGCTCGCGCTCACGCAGAGGACTGGTGTTTACCCGCACCACCTCGCGTGGTTGCTCCATACGAAGGCATGCTCACGGAGACCACCGACTGCCTCCCCACCTCGGCATCAAGAGAGTCTGTGTCGAGGTGCGGCGAGGATTGCCGACCGACCCGAGGGAGATGTTGACGAGGCGGGCTGACGCGATGCGCCGGTCAACGTTTTGGGATGTGCGCATCGCCCGTCAGCACCCGTCTATATCATTGTTCGAGGAGGTCATGTGTGTACCCGTCGGGTCCGCCGCACGGATTAGATGACCCGTTCGCGCGGCGGACCCGACGCTGCTTTCCGCGACGAGTCGCTTCGACTGGCCGCTCGGCCCCACCGATCAGAGTGTGGCCATCACTCCCTACGGGCGTACACGAATGACTGTCTTCCCCTTGCGTCGCTCGGTTGAGTTGAGGGTTGCGACCGCGTTGTCGAGGGACGCGGTGGTTCCGATGTTCGTACGCAGCCGCCCGTCCCGGACTCGCTGCACGATTTCACCCAGCTGGGTGCGATCGGCCTCGACAACGAAATCGATCGCCAGGCCATCAGCGGGGCGGGCCTCGACCGGGCCCACGACCGACACCAGCGTCCCGCCGGTCTTGATCAGAGCCGCGGAGCTCCTCTGGACCTCGCCGCCGATGACGTCGAAGACCAGGTCGACACTGCCGACGTCTGCCAAGGCATCGTTCTCGAGGTCGACGAACTCGTGTGCGCCGAAGTCGAGCGCCTTCTCACGGTCGGCAGCTCGTCCAGTGCCGATGACGTATGCGCCGGCCTCGCGTGCGAGCTGGGTCACCATCGTCCCGACTGCTCCGGCTGCGCCATGGGCGAGGACGGTCTGGCCGGCCTGAAGGCGGCCGTGCTGGAACAGCCCCTGCCACGCGGTCAGACCCGAGATCGGCAGGGACGCGCCTACCGTGAAGTCGACGTCGCCGGGCAGCGGTGCGAGGTTGCGTGCCTCGATTGCCACGTACTCCGCGAGGGTGCCGTCGCGGTGCCAGTCGGCGAGGCCGAACACCCGCTGCCCGACCGACAGCCCCGTCGTGCCGTAGCCGAGGGCGGTGACCACTCCGGCCAGCTCGTGGCCGGGGATCGACGGTGTCTTGTCACGGCCGGCGCGATCGGTCCAGGTCGATGGCCACTCCATCTCTGTCGGGACGAAGCCCGATGCATGAATCTGAACGATGACGTCGTTGATCGCTGCGGGCGGCTCAGGCCGCTCCGTCAGCGTCATCCCGGCCGTTCCCGCGGCCTGGTCGGTTACCACAATGGCTTTCATTGAGATTGTCGCCTTCCTCGTATGAGCTCGTAACACGATCACGAGCGGTGCTTCTCCAGCCGCCTCCAGCAGATGAGGCTGCAGGCCAATGAGTCGCGTGCATCGTGAATTCGCAGGTCATGGGCCTGGTGTGCGTGGCGGTTCGGGTACTTGCGCCGGTCGGTGGCCGATCGCCAGTGCCGTGTCGCGCGCTCTGTCCTGCAGCTTCTCGCCGCTGATGGGCATGACGAAGGTCAGGCGCGGCGGCCGTAGGTGCGCGGATCCACGGGCTGCTCGGACTTGGGAAGCCCGCTGACCACGAGACGGTAGGAGTCGATCACGAGCTCCTTCACTAGCTTCTCGTCGATGGTGCCCCCGCCTTCCGCCGTAATCCAGTGCTTCTTGTTCATGTGATAGCCGGGGGTAATGTCTGCATACTGCTCACGCAGGGCTGCGGCGTCGTCCGGATCAGCTTTCAGGATCACGGCGGGGCGCCCCGGCATGTCGGTCATGAGCATGAAGACCTTGCCGCGCACCTTGTAGACCTTCCAGTCGGGGCCGAAACGATGCTCCAGGTCGACGCCGGGCAGTCCCACAGTGCAGTCGCCCGCGATCTTCTGCAGCTCCTGTCCGTCCAAGGTGATCAACTCCTCTATCGATCCGAGTACCCTGACTGCCCGGCCAAGGCCCAAGGTGGCGTCTCCTGCATGGCCGCGACGAACGGCGGCGCCCGCACGCGGCTCTGTCCCGTAATCGGTGGTAACGAAGGGTGACGAC
>NZ_JBUEGC010000109.1:0-2581 GCF_054963655.1 Streptomyces sp. HSS9-12
CCGGCTGCGGCCCGTCTCGGCTCCCGCTTCGAACGCGGTCACCCCGTCGAACGACCCGAGACTCACGCCGCAAGAACAACCTCAACCGACCCACAGGTATTGACAATTACTCGAAACATGGCTGCGGAGTTTGTGCCAACAGCTGTCCAACGATCGCGGCGTCGGAGCGAAAGCAACCGCAATCCATCTGTCGGTGCAGTAGCGTCGCATGCCGGTGTCGCTAAGGGGAGGATGACGTGTTCGGACTGTTGTCCACGCTGGCGGAGATCCTGTCGACCTACGCCCTACGATTCCTCAACGGTCACGAAGCAGCACGGGATGTCGCTGTCGCCTCGCATCTCCTGAGAATCCTTGTCGGTCTGCAGGACCTTGCCGTGCAGGGCGAACGGCTCCTCAACCTTGTGGAAGCGCCTCTGCATACGGCGGACGCCGCGACGAGCACGCGTGCTCAGCCAGTGAACGGTGCCGAGTGGGCTGCGGATATCGTCAAGCTCTTGGACGGCCAGTTGCAGGCCCTCGACGAACTGGACGCCGTACTGGAAGAGTCCCGTCCGCTTCTGGCAACCATCGACATCGGTTTCTACCCGGAGCTAACACCACTTCTGGACGGGAAGTCTGGTCTGGTGACCCGGTGGCGTCAGCAGGTCACACAAAGCCGATTCTCATCGATGGCGCTGTTCTTCCTCCCCTCAGGTAGTGTCCGCAGCCTGGTGCAGGCCGGTCGGGAGGCAGGCGGGCCGCGCTCATTGGAGTTCGTTTCCGACGTGGGCGACGCACTGGGCGAGCTACGGTCGCATGAGATCCGTGACATCCGGGGTCTGTCTGACAGTGATAATGCGGCTGTGAGAGCCGGTGTGGAGCGTCTCCGTACGGATATCCGGGCGGCTCGCACCGACCTGGCCGCTACCAGCGCCTTGTGCGCGCGCCTGCACACATCGATGGAGCAGACCTTTGGGGTGGAGGTCTTGGCTGGTCTCCGTCGCAATCTGCTGCCCAGGGCACGGCGCCCGAGCCGCTGAATGCACACGGGGAATTAGCGCGCTAGCGGTCGGTGCCGCCGGGGTGCGGTGCGGGATCAAACGGATACCCCCAGAGGGTGGCCAGCGCGTAGCTTCCGACGTCGGTGGCCAGCACTGTCATGGTGCGGACACCGAGCAGCCGACCGATTTGTTCCGCGCGGAACATGAGCCGTTGGAACAGGCCGGAGCCCCTGGCCGGTTCTGCGATACGGATCTCGTCGACGGTCAGTTCGTCACCGCCGACCGGGAAGCGCAGCTGCAGGACAGCTTGGACGGCACCTGCCAACTCCACCCGCATGTCGATGCTGCCACCGCCGTCGGGGTACAGAGTCACCCTGGCCCGTGCTCCCCCGATGTCGCCGAGCAGAGTTTCAGCAAGCCTGGCTGGCGTAGTCCGGATGTGGGCCTTCCAAGCGGCGAGGAACGCCTCGTCGGGTTGAGCAAAGGTGAGTGCGGGGGCGGTGCGCTGAAAGTCTTCCAGAGTGAGGGCAGCTAACGCTGCCGTGTCGTCCTGGTGTGATAGCGGGGGTGGAGTCTCTGGCAAACCGGTCACCTCTGCGGACTGGACCAATTCCTCCCAGCGGTCATCGGTGCGGAAAGGAGGCAGCGGGAGGTCACCGCCCATGGTCATCCACGCATGCTGCCACCACGCCGCGGTCCGCACGGGTCGCATGCCGAAGCGAGTGGCACCAGCGATGCAGCAGCGCAGGAACAGGAAGGAGCCTGCCAGCTCGGCAAGGTTCTTCGTACCAGGCTGATGGCAGGTGCGGGCCAGCGCTTCCGCGTCCCGTGTCATCTCGGAGTACGCGATGAGATGCGGAGCGTCAACCACCGTGTACGGATTCGGGGAGTCCAGCACGGTGCTCGGGTTCGCCGGCGCGAACACGATGTCGTCAGAGAGGAGGATGAGCAGCCGCAGGCTGTCCTCGCCGGAAAGAACGATTTCCACCGCCGGGTCGCCGTTCGGTGCGTGAATGGAATGGATCCGCACCACATGGTCGGCCATGAGCCGCACGGCGTCGTCGATAGCCGGGATGCGTACGTCCACCAGCATGTCGAGCGCCGGAATCGCGAGTTCCAGACCGGTCAATCGCTCAAGTGCCCGGCAGATGCCTGCAGTTCGCATTACTCTCCCATCCCCACTGCTATAGCGCCTCTTCGCCGAGTATGTCCCCGGCCTTGCTGGCGGACCGACAGCCGATCCAGCCAAGGTCCAGCTGCAGGCGGGCGAGCCAGCGGTTCCTCCTCCTCGTCCAGGTCCCGGCCGGAGCGATCCGTCACCAACCTTCCATGAGAAAGAAGCCCGTTGACCAGCCTTCGGTGAGAACGCTCCGACGCCCCTGCCCGAGGAACTGGCCGACGTCGAACCGGCTGTTGCCTACTGGGGCGGCGGTTCGCAGGTGCGCCGCCGGATCGAGGCCCTCCAGCAGTCCTCGCCGAGCGTCGCGCTGTTCCTGGAGTACATCCCGCAGAACCTGCACCAGTGGCTGGGCACTCAGGTCGAAGCAGGCGACGAGGCCACCGACCGGGCGTGCGCCATGGTGGAGACGAACCTGGAAGCT
>NZ_JBUEGC010000110.1:0-1946 GCF_054963655.1 Streptomyces sp. HSS9-12
GGTGAGTCGGCGGCGGGAATCTCACCCGCCGCCGCTCGCAGAACCGTGCGGGAGCCTCTCGACTCACACGGCTCCCATTGCCCAGCCATCAGGTTTGAGACCGAACCGCCAGTGGGCGAACATGTTGGGGTACCGGCGGGCCGTGCCAGCCAGTAGCTCTCCCGCGCGTTTCTCCCGGCGACGTAGTCGTTTGTACTTCTGGCAAGCCCAGCCCACCAACATGCGGTTGATGCGCCGGAGAAGGGGATACAACATGGACTTGTAGAAGCGTCCGTAATAGTTGATCCATCCCTGCACGACGCTGTTGAACATCCGTGCAAGGTCCATCAGGGACTTGTCACTGCGTTGAGCGATGCGCCAGGAACGCATCTCCTTGCCCATCGCCTTGATTGCCTCCTTGCTGACCGCGGGCAGAAAGTTCACAAAGTGCTTCCCGTACCGGTTCTTGGCCAGCCTCGGCCGGAACGTGTACCCGAGGAACGTGAACGACGTGTGCTCGTACGAGCCGCGTCGGTCAGCGTCCTTGCAGTACACGATGCGCGTCTTGTCCGGATGCAACTCCAGACCGACCTGCGCCAATCTCGCTGCGAGCGCGTCCCGCACGCGGCGGGCCTGGTGCTCGCTGCGGCAGTGAATCACCGCATCGTCGCAATATCGCTCGAACGTGATGTGCGGGAACTCCCGCCCCAGCCACGCATCGAACGCGTAGTGGAGATACAGATTTGCCAACACGGGCGAGATCGCTGACCCCTGGGGAGTCCCGCGATCCCGTTGGTGCACCGAACCGTCCGCTTTCGCCAGCGGCGCCACAAGCCACCGCTTGACATAAAGCAGGACCCACTTCCCGTCCGCGTCAACATGCCGCTCGACGGCCTTGAGCATCAGCTCATGGTCCACGCTGTCGAAGAACGCCCGAATGTCGAGATCGACCACCCAGTCGTTCCGCCAACAACGTCGCCGGCACGTCTCCACCGCGTCCAGGGCAGAGCGCCTCGGCCGGTAGCCATAGGAGTCCGGATGGAACACAGGCTCCACCCGCCTCTCCAGATACATCGCGGCCACCGTCTGGGCGATCCGGTCAACCACAGTGGGCACCCCAAGCACACGGACACTTTTCCGACCCGCCTTGGGGATCTCCACGGCCTTCACCGCCGGAGGGAAATATGAGCCAGACGACATGCGATTCCACAGCTTGTACAGATTCCCCTTGAGGTTCTGCTCGAACTGCTCGATCGAAACACCGTCCACCCCGGGTGCACCCCGATTGGCTTTGACCCTTAGATACGCCTCCCACACCATCGACTTGGAGATACAAAACGACTTGACCTCGGCCTGCGGCCTTGATCCGTTCACCTGGCTCCTCCCGGACGCACCGGTTGACCACCAAACAAGATCAGTGCAACCCGCCCCCTTCGCTCCGCCCCCATTACAGGGACTTCATCACTACTACGAGACGGTCCGTCCCCCTGCCACGCATCGGTACTCAGCCCCTCACAGTTTCAGCTGCTTGGGGTGCTCCCTTATCGCCAACCGGCCTTCAACCTGACCGGCGACAGCATCGCGGCGAGGGGTTCCCACGTTCCGCACTGGTGCCTGTCACCGAGCTCGCGCCACCTTCATGCCGGGCCGCCACCTGGCCAGGAATACAGGAACCCGCCAGATTCATCCCGGGGCAACAACTGGACCCCGGTTTCGGCAACCACTCATACGCTTACGACACTTCAGCAGTGGTTCACTCGCGTTCGCCTTCTCGGCACACACCTGACGCATCTCGTGCGCCTTTTCCGCAGTGCTCATCACCCCGGCTCATTCACCGGAGCAACCTGCGGCGGTTTGAGATCTCCCCCTGCGTGGGCGATCCCGGAGGGCCTACCTCCATCACCAGTGCAGCACCACGTCAAGAGCTTCCGTCTACATCGGAGCCTCCTGTTGTGTTCGTGGCGCAC
>NZ_JBUEGC010000111.1:0-1889 GCF_054963655.1 Streptomyces sp. HSS9-12
GTGCCCAGTGTTCGATCTGCCGCTGTCACCACGGGCAGCGTATCCGGTCACTATCGATCCTTGTGCACGCCATCCAGCCGCCTTCGCCCAGCCTGCACCTCGCATGGATCGCCGCAGCGCGGGCACTGGCCGGCACGCCGCATGTTCTTGTGATGCGCCGGTACCCTTCGAAAAGGGGACGGTTCACCGTTTCGATGAGCCTTCGCCTTTGGAGGTCGCCGTGGACTTGCTGGTATTCATCGGCCGGGTGCTCTTTGTGATCCTCTTCCTCTCTTCCGCCGTCGGCCATCTCACGCGATCCGACGCCATGGCCGGGTATGCCGAGTCCAAGGGGTTGCCGGCCGGTCGGCGCCTGGTGCTCGCCAGCGGGGTCGTGCTTCTTCTCGGGGGGCTGAGCATCCTCCTTGGAGTGTGGGCGGACCTGGGGGCGCTGCTGCTGTTCCTCTTCCTGGTCTCGACCGCGGTGCTGATGCACGGCTTCTGGAAGGAGAGCGACGCCCAGGCGCGGCAGAACGAGATGATTCAGTTCCAGAAGGACCTGGCGTTGGCCGGGGCGGCGTTGATGCTGTTCGCGTTCTTTGCCTACGCCGGTGGGGACCTCGGCCTGATGATCACCGGACCGGCCATCAGGATCTGCTGACGGCTGGCGTTCTGCCGTGAAGGCCTGCTGAAGGGCGTGTTTTCTGCTGCCCGCATTACCGCTCCTCACATGCAGCCTCTGGCCGGGGTCGCCCCGGACGCTTGGGCCTGCTCGCTGCCGCGCGCAACATTCGCAAAACCCCACATAATGCGCTGAATCGGGCGAAATGCTACACAAGGCAGAAGCGCTGTTTTGGAGTCCTGGAGGCTTCGAAGGTGAGGAAGCGCAAGTGGCTGACCCGGACGTGTATCGGCAGTGGGCGTTCGCGAAGTATGTGCTGCCCGAGGTGGAGGTGCTGCTGCGGGTGGCCTCATCGCTCACCGCACAGCTGGCCGACGCCGAGGACCTGGTGCAGGAGACGCTGCTGCGTGCGTACCGTGCCGTCGATCGCTTCGACGGGCGGCATCCTCGCGCCTGGCTTCTGACGATCATGCGGCGGGCCGAGGTGTCCCGCCAGCGGCAGCGCCAGCACCGGCCACACCTGCTCGACGATCCGGATACGGACCTCGACCGCCTGGCGCCCGCCCCGGACGCCACGCCGGAGGAGCTGGTCGTCGATCTGACGTTCGATGAAGTGGTGGACACCGTGTTCGCGGGCCTGCCGCTCAGAGACCAGCAGGTGGTGCAACTGGTCCACGTGGACGGGCTGTCCTACGCGGAGGCCGCACAGCTGCTGGGCGTGCCGAAGGGGACGGTGATGAGCAGGCTGCACCGGGCCCGCAAACGCATCCGGGACCAGTTGCTGGCCGCCGGCCTGGAACCCGAGCGAGGTGGCGCATGAGCAGATGGCCGTGGCGGTCCGCTGGGGGCCGGCGCCGGATGAAGGACTGCGCATGGGGCAAGCGGGCGCTCCAGTCGTACGTGGACGGTGAGACGGATCCGGCCGCCACGCGCGCGGTGTTCGCCCATGTGGAGCAGTGCCGCCGCTGCCGTCAGGATCTGTTGATCTACGTGCACATCAGGCATGCCCTGGTGCGGTACCCCGGGCCGGACGAGGCGGCCGTGGCGCGGCTGCGCCGCTTCGCCGAATCTCTGGCGCTCGGCCGGCTGGAGGCGAGCGAGGACGCCGTACCGGAGGCGGAAACCTGACGGGGTCCGCGAGCTGCTCGGGAACCATCCCCGGCCGGAGGTGGCCGGAGATGGCGGAGGGCCCGCAGGCGGGACGCCTGCGGGCCCTCGATTCCCCGGTGCCGGAGCGCCGTCCGGCACGTGATGGGATTACTTCGACGCGTTCTCCTTCGCACCCTTC
>NZ_JBUEGC010000112.1:0-1748 GCF_054963655.1 Streptomyces sp. HSS9-12
GACTAGTAGTAGACGATGTCCCAGTGGGCGGGGATACCCGAGTGGCTGGCTTCGTCGCAGTAGAGGTCGCCTGATGCGGACTTCCACATCGGGAAGCCATCGCCGCGGAGGCCGACGTATTGGAAGGTGCGCTTGATGTAGTTGTCGAGAGCGGGGCTGGGCTGGAGGTCGATCTTGTAGCCGTTGGCGTGGCTGTACTTGCCGTCTTCCCCGTGGCCGACCTCGGTGCCGCCGACGACGATGAGGTTCGCGACGCCGCTGGCCTTCTTGAGGTTGATCACCCCGTCCACCGTGCCACTGAGGATCCCCTCGTACGAGACGCAGCTCGGGTTGTTCTTGTCGGTACAGCCGCCGGGGGATGTGGCCGTGATGCCGTTGGGGATCAGCCGCGCCTCCGCCTGGGCCTGGGTCAAGGGCGTGCCGGAAGCCGAAGCAACCCCGGCGGTGAACAGCAGAGCGGCCCCGATCCCGGTGACAGCGAATGTCAGCTGGGGCAGTACGCGCATGGTGCCTCCTGAAGGCTGGGGGTCTGACGCCGACCGTGTCTCACGGAGGGGATCTACCACCACAGAGGGTCAGATTTGATACGCCGTCAGGGGGTCACGATTTCACCGTCGCCGAGACCCTCGCCCATTGGGATCTGCCCGACGTCGATGCCAGGTGCTGTCGCTGCCCATGAAAATCGAACACGGCACAGCTGGAGTACCGCCCGAAGTGGTGAACAACTGCTGTCGAATCTCGTGAACAACGCCATTCGTCTGTCCGGCGTCGTTCCGCTCCCTCCCAGGTGCATCCGAGACAGGCTCCGCGGTGGAGGTACGGCCAGGTCTGGTCGGGGTGGCCGGGGGCGGGCTGGTCCCAGCGCCTGATGACGGTGGGCCGGTGGCCGGTGGGGGGATCAGGCGGGGTGCGGTGGGTGAAGCCGGGATGTCGCCAGCTGATGCGCCAGACCCCGCGGCTGTTCTGCTCCTTGTGGAGGCGTACGTGCACGGGGTGTCCACCCGCTCGGTCGACGACCTGGTCAAGGCGCTCGGTGCGGACAGCGGCATCTCCAAGAGCGAGGTTTCGCGGATCTGCGGTGACTTGGACGAACAGCTCACGGTCTTCCGCGGCCGGCCCCTGGACCACAGCCGCTTCCCCTACCTCTACCTGGACTCGACCTACTGCAAGGTGCGCGTGAACCACCGGATCGTGTCCCAGGCCGTGGTCATCGCCACCGGCATCAGCGAGGACGGCGGCCGTGAAGTGCTGGGCGTGATGGTCGGTGACAGCGAGACCGAGGCGTTCTGGAGCGAGTTCCTGCGCTCCTTGCGCGAACGCGGCCTGGGCGGGGTCCGTCTGGTCATCTCCGACAACCACAGCGGCCTGGTCGCCGCGATCCGCAAGGTCATGCTCGGCGCCGCCTGGCAGCGTTGCCGTGTTCGCCTCCTGAGAAACGTGTTCTCCGTGATACCCAAGGGATCCGGCGAAATGGTCGCGGCGACCATCCGCACCACCTTCATCCAGCCCACCGCCGAAGCCGTCCACCACCGGCTCGATGCGGTGGCCGACGTGCTCGGGCAGAAGTTCCCCAAGGTCAGGCCAGATGCTCCTGGACGCCAAGGAGGACCTGACCGCCTTCGCCGCCTTCCCCATCTCCCACTGGAAGAAGATCCAGTCCTCAAATCCCCTGGAGCGGATCAATCGCGAGATCAAGCGCCGCACCGACGTCGTGCAGGTCTTCCCCAACCCCGCCGCGCTCGAACGGC
>NZ_JBUEGC010000113.1:0-1692 GCF_054963655.1 Streptomyces sp. HSS9-12
CTTAGCCTCGATCCACCGTGCAATGGCCGGTCCAGGGCTTGGACATGAAGACGCGGATGCCCTCTGAGCTGGGACGATGGGACTTCCTAGGGTTCCATGTCCACAGAATCGGAGTGCATCCGCGAGATGCAATCTTCCCATGCCACTTCGGCGGTGTCCGCCGCGTTCGATGACCGGAATCTGGTCGGGTATGCCGGGCTGGTCCCGGTGATGCGACTGGCCGAGCGGTGCGGACTTGTCCGTCTGGTCGCGGACAAGGTGAAGCTGACCGGGGCGAAGAACAGCGCGGGTGCCGCGGCGGAAGCCAAGGTCACCAGCATCGTGGCCGGCATGGTCGCGGGTGCGGACAGCATCGACGACCTGGACGTCCTGCGGCACGGCGCGATGCCGACCCTGTTCGGCGGGATCCGTGCCCCCTCGACCCTGGGTACGTTCCTGCGTGCGTTCACCCACGGTCACGCGCTCCAGCTCCACGCCGTGCACCGCAGATTCCTGGCCGCGCTGGCCGCACACACCCCGCTGCTGCCGGGCGCGGGGCAGGTGGCGTTCATCGATGTCGACTCCACCCACAAACGGGTCTACGGCCGGACCAAGCAGGGCGCCCAGTACGGCCGGTTCAAGGGGGTGCGCACCCTGCACCCGCTGCTCGCCACGGTCTGCACCCCCACCTCTCGGCCGGTGATCGCCACCGTGCGGTTGCGCCGCGGCAAAGCGGCCGACTCCCGCGGCGCCCCGAAATTCGTCAGTGAGGCCCTGGCCACCGCGGCCGAGGCCGGCTGCACCGGCCTGCGCATCCTGCGCGCCGACTCCCAGTTCTACAACGCCGGTGTCATCGCCGCCTGCCGCCGGGCCGGCGCCCGTTTCTCGGTCACCTGCGGCATGAACCCGTCTGTCAAACGCGCCGTCCTGGCCATCGACGACAGCGCATGGCAGCAGATCACCTATCCCACCGCCGTGCCCGATCCCGACACCGGGGAGCTCATCTCCGATGCGGAGGTCGCCGAGATACCCGCCTACACCGCCTTCGCCGGCCACAAGAAGAGCGAGCAGGTCACCGCCCGCCTCATCGTGCGTCGGGTCCGTGACCTGGCCAAACCCGCGATCGTCGGGGAGCAGGGCGAGTTGTTCCCGGTCTGGCGCTACCACCCGTTCTTCACCGACAACCCCGCCGCGACGCTCCAGGCGGAGCGGGAACACCGCCACCACGCCGTCGTCGAGCAGGTCATCGCCGACAGCAAAGCCTCCGCTCTGGCCCACCTGCCCTCGGGGCACTTTCATGCCAACGCGGCCTGGCTGACCCTGTGGGCGATGGCCTACAACCTGCTGCGGGCCACCGGCGCGCTGACCTCGGCCTTCCACGCCAAGGCCACCACCGCCACCCTCCGCGCCCACCTGGTCCAGGTCCCGGCCCGGACCGCCCGCTCCGCACGACGCATCACCTTGCACCTGCCACACAACTGGCCCTGGCGGCATGCCTGGACACACCTGTTCGACACCGTCCACCACCCGCCCGAAGCAGCCTGACGTCCCCGACCGCCTCGCCCGCCAGGGCCCGACCGGAGAGCCACCTTTGTGGAAGAGCTGGGCAGACCAGCGGACAACACCTGCCCAGCCACGGCAACCGCTCCACACCCGGCTCACAAGCCGCTCAGAAGATCACTCTCGAGCCACGTCGGTGGATCGAGGCTTAGC
>NZ_JBUEGC010000114.1:0-1597 GCF_054963655.1 Streptomyces sp. HSS9-12
CGACATCAGGGGCGTCGTGTCACGGGCCGCCGGATGCGGCGCCACGCCTGCGGACCGGCGGCCCGGACGGAGCCTGCCAGCGCTGCGGCGCGGGAGTAGCAGGAGGGGCAGTAGCGGCGAGCCGCTTGTGGAGCACGGGGGCCAGCTGCAGCCCCACCTCGGCAGGGGAGGCGGCCGACGGAGGCGTGATACCCAGCGAGCGCGCCACGGGGCGTAGGCCGACGTCGACGGCGCTCTCCACTAGTGCGGCCAACTCCACCGTGTGCTGCCGGGCGAGCACCCATCCGGCGCACAGCACCACCACACCGATCACTGCGGCCGGCCACCACCAACAGCCCAGGACCAGGTAGCCCAGGCCCCAGGCACCCACGATGGTGGCGGACTCGACCGCGGTGATCACGGCCCGCAGTTCCTTCCGCACGTGCGGAGCCAGGACGAGCCAGAGCCGGGGCCAGAGCATCTCCAGGTCGATCTGGTAGTAGTCCGACACCCGCTGCTCGACGTCCCGCATGTGCCGTCCCAGGGACCCCGGCCACCGGGCGAACCACAGGAGCATCACCACCTGTCCGGTCATCCTCGCCGTCAGCCCGGCCAGTGCCGCCAGCACGATCAGCCCGGCCGCGATCGCCCCCAGGGTGCCGGGGCGAGTGTCTTGCGCGCCCTCATACCAGCCGGAGACGGTATCGGCCAGGTGATTCCGGTCCGTGGCATGGCTCTGGCCCAGAGCGGAGGCCACCCAAGCGGCGGTGACGAACAGGCAGCCGGGGAGGGTGAGCAGGGAGAGCCAGCGCTCGACGACTTTGCCGCCGAGCCCGGCGAGGAACCCCGTCACGACGGCGATGTCCACTTCTCGGGCATCACAGCCCCCTGGACCGAGCAGCGCCGTTGCTCCTCAGGTGCGCCCGCCTCGGCGTCGCGCGAGCAGACCCCGTTCGGACAGACGGCCCGGAGGACCGCGCCCATGCCGCCCCGCAGTCCTGGGATCATGACGTAGCCTGGGATCATGACGTAGCCCCCGCCGCGGGAGGCCTCAACCTCCTGGCCCATGGACCGTAGGACGGCACCAAGCCGGTCCGTACAGTCCTCACCCCGGGCCGCAGCAGCCACGCATGCCTCGAGTTCGGCCCGCTGAGCCTCCGTCTCCGCAACGTCTCGCAGCTCGTCCAGATAGGTGCAGCACCACGCGATGAGGTCGGATCCGGCCACTTGTGCTTCTCTCCCCCGTACCGACCGTGCAGTCACGGCCGTTCCGTTCGGTCCCTGGGCAATCTTCAGGAATCATAGGCAAGTTGAAGATCCGACGTACTGGCCACTGAGCGACTCTGCCACGAAAAGTTGAATGCCTGGATCAGGCGGTCGCGGTGATGGGTGGCTTCGACAATGTGAGCTGGCCCGTTCGACAGCGGGATTTGGCCCCACTTGGTGATCTCTCGGGCATGATCTGTCACTGCTCTTCACGTACAGAGCCACGACGTTGCACACGGGTCAGTCGACCACGCAGTCTGTGCAAGTTTGCCTCGGGTCACAAACATCCCGCCACGCGCTACAGGAAGCCGCTTACCCTGGTCGTCCAGAGGCGGCGGGTGCCATAGGGAAG
>NZ_JBUEGC010000115.1:0-1396 GCF_054963655.1 Streptomyces sp. HSS9-12
CCGCGGGCCTGGTACTTGGAGATGGCGCGTTTGACGATGCGGGGGCTGACCCGTAGTCGCCGTTCGGGCAGCAGGCCCGCGAGGACGTGCCGGCCGATGGTGCCGGCCAGGTCGATGACCGTGCCGGCAATGACGCCCGCGGCCAGGACGACTTGGTCGCGGGCGGCCTGCCAGGCGATGGAGAAGCCGGCCCGGTCCGGGTCGGTGCCGGGCTGGGTGCTGGTGGCGTCTGCCATGGCGGTCCGCAGCAGCTGGTAGACCACGAGCAGGGTGTAGATCTCCTGGTCGATGCCTTCGGGAGTGCGGGCGCGCAGGACACGGCCGCCGAGGATGGTCGACTTCAGCTCCAGGTAGGCGGTCTCGATCTCCCACCGCTGGTGATACAGGGTGGCCAGTTCGGCTGCCGGGTGGCGGTGGTGGTCGAGCAGGGTGGTGGCGAGCCGGTAGAGGCCGGTGTGCTGTCCCGCCGCCGTTTTGATGGTGATCTCGCAGTCGATGACGCGCACGGGTACCGGGCCGAGGGTGGAGAGGTAGGAGCCGTCCCGGTAGCGGGCCAGCACTGGCATGCGGCGGCCGTTCTTGAGCCGGACCAGGACCTCGGATCCGGCGGCTGCGATGTCTTTGACCAGTTTCTGGGCGGCGAAGTTGCGGTCGGCCAGCAGGATCATCCCGGGCTGCAGGCTGCGCAGCATGCGCGGGGCGTAGGTGGTCTCGCCGGAGGTGGTGGGTCCGAAGACGGCGTCGATGAGGGTGCGGGTGCCGCAGGCCACCAGAGCCAGCAGGCGGACCTGCGGGTAGCCGGTCCCGCCGTGGTTGCCTGCCTGCTTGGTAAACCTGGTCAAGACCGCGGGGCTGTCGGGCAGGGTCATGGTGGTGCCGTCCAGCGCGACTACCAGCAGCCCGCGCCATCGTGCCCCCGGTGTCCGCGGACCGGCCACGGGGCCTTTCAGCAGGTCGAACAGCCATTTCAGTGGTGCGGCGCCGATACGGCGGCGGGCCTGGGCCAACGCGCTCGCCGACGGCGCGGCGAGGGGCAGACCGGCCAGCGCGCCGGTGAGCTTGCGCCATACGCCGAGGTATCCCACCTCCGGGAACAGGCACGCGGCCAGCAGCAGGTAGACGACCACACGAGACGGCAGATCCCGCAACCTCGACTGGACCCGGCCGGTGGCCTTCAGGGCCTCGTCGACCATCTCGAAGGGTATGAGCTGAGTGAGCTCACCGATGTGGCCAGGGGCGAAGCGGCCCCCGGCCACACGGACAGTACGGGTGATGACAGACTGGGTATCCAACGGAGTTCCTGCACGGTGATCTTGGTCGACACCGTTCTACCAGGGACTCCGTTGTTCATCTCAGCACTTGACGACCTCGACCAGCCGCAAACTTCACGGCCTTG
>NZ_JBUEGC010000116.1:0-1383 GCF_054963655.1 Streptomyces sp. HSS9-12
GGGACTGTACGGTCATCGGTGTAACTCCCGATCAAGGAAGAACACCTGATGAGCGACGTGATCGCCTCTGCTGAGGTGGTTGAGGAAGTCCAGCCGATCGAGCGGAAGTCCGACGCGCTGGACGAGCAGTTGATCGGGCAGTTGGTCGACCGCGCCCGCGCCGAGGGCATCAAACTGACCGGCGAGGGCGGGCTGCTGCAGCAGCTGACGAAGAAGGTCCTGGAGTCCGCCCTGGAAGGCGAGCTCACCGACCACCTCGGCTACGAAAAGCACGACAAAGCCGGGGCCGGATCGGGCAACTCCCGCAACGGAACACGCTCGAAGACCGTCATCACCGACGTCGGCCCGGTCGAGCTCGAGGTGCCACGTGACCGCGAGGGCAGCTTCGAGCCGCAGATCGTACGCAAGCGGCAGCGGCGCCTGTCCGGCGTCGACGAGATGGTGCTGTCGCTGTCCGCCCGCGGCCTGACCCACGGCGAGATATCGGCCCACCTCGCCGAGGTGTATGGGGCGAGCGTGTCGAAACAGACCATCTCGACGATCACCGACAAGGTGATCGAGGGCATGGCTGAATGGCAGAACCGTCCCCTCGACGCGGTCTACCCGGTGGTCTTCATCGACTGCGTGCACGTGAAGATACGCGACGGGCAGGTCGCCAACCGGCCCATCTACGTTGCGCTCGCGGTCACCGTGGAGGGCACCCGCGAGATCCTCGGCTTGTGGGCCGGCGACGGCGGCGAGGGTGCCAAGTACTGGCTCCAGGTCCTCACCGAGATCAAGAACCGCGGCGTGGACGACGTGTGCATGGTCGTCTGCGACGGGCTCAAGGGCCTGCCCGACGCCATCGAGACCGTGTGGCCGCAGGCAATCACCCAAACCTGCGTGGTGCACCTGATCCGGGCCTCGTTCCGGTATGCGGCCCGCCAGGACTGGGACAAGATCGCCAAGGCGCTCAAGCCCATCTATACCGCGCCGACCCAAGATGCTGCCGAGGAGCGGTTCGTGGAGTTCTCCGAAGCCTGGGGCACCAAATATCCAGCGATCGTGAAGCTGTGGGAGAACGCCTGGGCCGAGTTCGTCCCTTTCCTGCAGTTCGACACCGAGATCCGCCGCGTCGTCTGCACGACGAATGCGATCGAGTCGGTCAACGCACGCATCCGCAAAGCCGTCCGGGCACGCGGCCACTTCCCCAACGAGCAGGCCGCGTTGAAGTGCGTTTACATGGCCATCATGAGCCTGGACCCGACCGGCAAGGGCCGCAAACGCTGGTCACTGCGCTGGAAGGCCGCACTCAACGCCTTCGAGATCACCTTCGACGGGCGCCTCTCCGCCGCCCGCCGGTAACTCACTCACCCTGAGTTACACCGATGGCTGGACAGACCC
>NZ_JBUEGC010000117.1:0-1273 GCF_054963655.1 Streptomyces sp. HSS9-12
ACGCCCGGGAGGAATCGGTACGCCCAGCATGGGCGACAACTAAAGGGTGAAAGTCCCGACGAGGAGAGGTGAGACTAACTCGCTAGCCAAGGGCAAGGGCGTCACCGTGAGGTGGGGTCCGGAGGAAGCCGGAGGCGAAACCGGGCACCGATGTACAAGAACCGCGTAGAGGCGGGGTGGACTGGGTAAGGCGGCCGATTGCGCCGAAGCCCGCTCTCACCAAGAAGGCCACCACGTAGACGCGGCGGCGGTCCGGGGAAAGTTGTCGTTCTTATCTGGGGAGGTCTGTCCGGGTGTCACCTGTAACCGTGTGATGGCGGAGATTGCGACGACATGGGCCAGCAATGGCTCGGGTTTGCCGGACAGAAGTCAGCAGAGGTCGTAGTACCGAGACGGGTAGGCAGCAGGCCGACAAGGACTCGGGAAGGGCCGAACGTTTAGTGGATTGGAGGAAGGGTGTCTGCTCGATCAGGTCACGATGACCGCTGCAAGACTGCCTCGGCAGATCCCCAGGCGGCAGGGCCGGTGCATACGGCTGACCCGCCTGGGGAGCGCAGTGACCAGACGGCGCGTCACTCGGAGGACAATCACCGCGAGGCCCTCTCCCTCTGGGAGGTGGCGTTCTCGAAGGAGAACCTGCTCGCGGCGCTCAGGCGCGTTGAAGCAAACCGGGGTGTCCCCGGAGTTGACGGGATGACCACGGAAGAACTGCGACCGTGGATCGCCCTGAACTGGCCCGCTGTCTGGGCCGAGCTTGACGCGGGGACATTCAGGCCCGCTCCCGTCCGTCGGGTGACCATCCCCAAGCCGAACGGCGGGGAGCGGATGCTGGGTGTCCCAAGGGTGCTGGATCGGTTGATCCAGCAGGCTATTGCGCAGGCCCTCGTGCCCGTGTTCGACCCTCATTTCTCTGGGGCGTCGTTCGGGTTCCGCCCGGGTCGCTCGACACATCAGGCCGTAAAGGTTGGTCGCCGGGCAATCATGGACGGTAACTCTTGGGCCGTGGACCTGGATCTGGACAAGTTCTTCGACCGCGTGAACCACGATGCGCTTATGGCGCGAGTTGCTCGCCGGGTGGAGGACAAGAAGGTCCTGAAGCTGATTCGCCGATACCTGGGGGCCGGGATTATGGCAGAAGGGGCGGTCGTGGCATCGGGGGAGGGGACGCCGCAAGGTTCCCCTCTTTCCCCGCTGCTTTCCAACATCATGTTGGACGACCTTGATCGCGAACTCTTCAAGCGCGGCCTCCGATTCGTGCGTTACGCAGACGATG
>NZ_JBUEGC010000119.1:0-1147 GCF_054963655.1 Streptomyces sp. HSS9-12
GCAGCAAGCAACCAACGCCTGCGCGCGAGCGGAGACCACGGCGGGCCTAGGGCCTGTTCGGGGCTCAGATCATGGGAGGACTGGCAGGCTGCGTAGCCAGAGGACGGATCCGCGCAGGTGGAGTCCGGCGGCGTAGCTCTCGGGTGTCTTGTCGTAGCGGGTGGCCAGCCCCCGCCATTCCTTGAACTTGTTGATGGCACGCTCGACGGTGTTGCGGTCTTTGTAGAGCGTGGTGTCGTGGCTGACCGGGCGGCCGCCGGAGCGTCCCTTCTTCTTGCGGTTGGCGGCCTGGTCGGCCTTCTCCGGGATCACCGCCTTGATCCTGCGTTTGCGCAGGTGGGCGCGGTTGGCGCGGGAGGAGTACGCCTTGTCGCCGGCGACCGCGTCCGGCCGGGTCCTCGGGCGGCCGACCGGGACACGCACCCTGACCTTCTCCAGGACGGGGATGAAGCGCGGGCTGTCCGCGGCCTGCCCGGGGGTCAGGATGATGGCCAGCGGGCGGCAGCGCCGCTCGACGGCGAGGTGGACCTTGCTGGTGAGCCCGCCCCGGGAGCGGCCCAGTTCGGCGGCCCGCAGTCGGGCCCTGTGGCGTCGGCGCACGGCACGGCGCTGTTCCCGCTCGGGGTCCCCGCTGTCCGCGGACCCGTCGCCTAGGGGGTCGTTTTGCCCCTTTGCTGCAGCCCCTTTTCCTCCGTCACAGCCTTCTCCAGGTCCTCAAGGAGCTCCGGGTCGATCACCATGCCCGCCGCGTGGTGATGCGCACGGGCGACGGTCGAGTCCAGGCTGACCAGGCTGAGATCGACGTCATCGCGGGCCGCCGCCTCGGCGATCATCCCGTCCATCAACGCCTGGAAGACCCCGTCACGCGCCCACATCCGGAACCGGTCGTAGACCGTCGACCAAGAGCCGTAGCTCTCCGGCACATCCCGCCAGGGGCTGCCGGTACGGAACCGCCACATCACCGCGTTGAAGTAGCTGCGCAGGTCAGGGATCGGCCCGGACACCCCCAGCGGGAGGTACGGCTCGACCAACTCCCATTCACCATCGGTCAGGTCACCACGAGTCACGTGACCGGTCTACCGGACTCAACCGGCCACCGGGGCCACGTTGACTCATCCGTGATCCGGACTCAGAACAGGCCCTAGCA
>NZ_JBUEGC010000120.1:0-1109 GCF_054963655.1 Streptomyces sp. HSS9-12
GAGGGCGGCATGGACATCGAGGAGGTCGCCGCGACCAAGCCCGAGGCGCTGGCCAAGGTCCCGGTCGACGCCATCGAGGGCGTGACGCCGGAGAAGGCCCGCGAGATCGTGTCGGAGGCCAACTTCCCGGCCGATATCGCCGACCAGGTGGTCGAGGTCCTGCAGCTGCTGTGGAAGGCCTTCGTCGCCGAGGACGCGCTTCTCGTCGAGGTCAACCCGCTGATCAAGTCCGGCGACGGCAAGATCATCGCGCTGGACGCCAAGGTGTCGCTGGACGAGAACGCCGCGTTCCGTCAGCCGGAGCACGAGGCGCTCGAGGACAAGGCGGCGGCCAACCCGCTCGAGGCCGCGGCCAAGGCCAAGGGTCTGAACTACGTCAAGCTCGACGGCGAGGTCGGCATCATCGGCAACGGCGCGGGTCTGGTGATGAGCACCCTGGACGTCGTCGCGTACGCCGGTGAGGACCACGGCGGCGTCAAGCCCGCCAACTTCCTCGACATCGGTGGCGGTGCCTCCGCCGAGGTCATGGCCAACGGCCTGGAGATCATCCTCGGCGACCCGGATGTGAAGTCCGTCTTCGTCAACGTCTTCGGCGGCATCACCGCGTGTGACGCGGTCGCGGGCGGCATCGTGCAGGCCCTGGAGCTGCTGGAGTCCAAGGGCGAGGAGGTCACCAAGCCGCTGGTGGTGCGCCTCGACGGCAATAACGCGGAGGTCGGCCGCAAGATCCTGACCGATGCGAACCACCCGCTGGTGCAGCAGGTGGACACCATGGACGGCGCGGCCGTGCGGGCCGCCGAGCTGGCTGCGAAGTAAGAAGGACGAGGACACCTACACCATGGCTATCTTCCTCACCAAGGAAAGCAAGGTCATCGTCCAGGGCATGACCGGCTCCGAGGGCCAGAAGCACACCCGTCGGATGCTTGCCTCGGGCACCAACATCGTCGGCGGTGTGAACCCCCGCAAGGCCGGCCAGAAGGTCGCCTTCGACGTCCCCCAGAGCCTGAACGGCCTGGGAGGTGCCTCCATCGAGATCCCGGTCTTCGGCTCGGTCAAGGAGGCCATCGAGGCCACCGGCGCCGATGTCACCGTCATCTTCGTCCCGGAGA
>NZ_JBUEGC010000121.1:0-1065 GCF_054963655.1 Streptomyces sp. HSS9-12
TGTTCTGTCCATGGAGGTTGGTGACAGCGATCACTGCTGTGTGATCTTGAAATGGGTGAGGGCCTTCTGACTCGGTGTGGATTGCTACACCTGCACCGGCGACCAGAAAGGCCCTCATGCCGCACCGTAACGCACCGCTGACCGAGACCGGCCGTCTGCGTCTGGCCCGTTGTGTGGTCGAGGACGGCTGGACCCTGCGCCGGGCCGCAGAACGCTTCCAGGTCTCCGTAAGCACCGCCAAGCGGTGGGCCCACCGCTACCGGCAGCAGGGCGAGGCAGGCATGGCCGACCGCTCCAGCCGCCCGCATGCCAGCCCACGGCGGACCCCGACGCGGACCGAGCGGCGGATCATCAAGGTGCGCGTGCTGCGCCGCTGGGGACCGGCACGCATCGCGGCCCTGCTCCGCCTGGTGCCGTCCACCGTGCACCGGGTGCTCACCCGCTACGGCCTGGCCCGGCTGACCCACCTGGACCGGGCCACCGGCCGGGTCATACGCCGCTACGAGCGCGAGAAGCCCGGCGAGCTGGTGCACGTCGACATCAAGAAGCTCGGCAACATCCCCGACGGCGGCGGGCACAAAGTGCTGGGCCGCCAGGCGGGCCGCAAGAAGCGTTCCGGCGCCGGCTACAGCTACCTGCACACCGCCGTCGACGACCACTCCCGCCTGGCGTACAGCGAGATCCTCGCCGATGAGAAGAAGGAGACCGCCGTCGGGTTCTGGAGTCGCGCCCAGGCCTACTTCACCTCCTGCGGGATCACCGTCGAACGCGTCCTGACCGACAACGGCTCCTGCTACAAGTCCCGTCTGTGGCGCGATGCCCTGACCGCGGCCGGGATCACGCACAAGCGCACCCGCGCCTACCGGCCCCAGACAAACGGCAAGGTGGAGCGGTTCAACCGCACCCTGCTCGACGAGTGGGCCTACGCCCGCCCCTACCGATCAGAACAGGAACGACGCGCAGCATTCCCCGACTGGCTGCACACCTACAATCACCACCGCGGACACACCGCGCTCAAGGGACAGCCACCCGCCAGCCGCGTTCCTAACCTCTCAGGGCAATACA
>NZ_JBUEGC010000122.1:0-1056 GCF_054963655.1 Streptomyces sp. HSS9-12
CACTTCATCACCACCAGCCCCTGGGACCCCGCCCACATCCGGGCGAAACTGGCCTGGAAGATGGAAGCGGCGATCCGGCCGAAGGCCCTGGTCTTCGACGACACAGGCTTCCTGAAGGACGGGACCGCCTCTGCGTGTGTGTCCCGGCAGTACACCGGCACCGCCGGCAAGGTCACCAACTGCCAGGTGGGTGTTTCGCTCCACCTCGCCTCCGACCACGCCTCCACGGCGGTCAATTGGCGGCTGTTCCTGCCCCAGACCTGGGACCCCGCTTCGCCGAAAGCCGACCCGGCCAAGGTCGCCCGCCGCACCGCCTGCAGCATCCCGGACGACATCGGGCACGTGGAGAAGTGGCAGCTGGCCCTGGACATGGCCGATGAGACCCGCTCCTGGGGGATCGAGGTGCCGCTGGCCATCGCCGACGCCGGATACGGCGACGCCGCGGCCTTCCGGCTCGGCCTGGCGGAGCGGGGTATGCGCTACGTGGTGGGAATCTCCACCACCATGTCGGCACAGCCCGAAGACGCGGCGCTGGTATGCGAGCCGTACTCGGGAACCGGGCGTCCGCCGGTGCCGAAGTACCCCGACCCTGCCAGGTCGGTGAAAGAGCTGGTCATCGCGGCGGGCCGGAAGGCCGCACGGCCGGTCCAGTGGCGGGAGGGCTCCCGGCCCGGCACGGGCCGCTCCGGCTTCAAGCGCATGTACTCCCGCTTCGTGGCCTTGCGGATCCGGCCCGCCGGACGCGAGATCCGGCAGGCCACCTGCGGCCCGGAGCTGCCCGTGTGCTGGCTGCTGGCCGAGTGGCCCGCCGGTGAGAGCGAGCCGGTCCAGTTCTGGCTGTCCGACCTGCCCGCCGACACCCCGCTGACCACCCTGGTCCGGCTCGCCAAGCTCCGCTGGCGCATCGAACACGATTACCGGGAGATGAAGCAGGCCCTGGGCCTGGCCCACTTCGAGGGCCGCACCTGGGGCGGCTGGCACCACCACGTCACCCTCGTCTCGGTCGCGCACGCCTTCTGCACCCTGCAACGGCTGGCCCAGGCCCCAAAAGACGCG
>NZ_JBUEGC010000123.1:0-945 GCF_054963655.1 Streptomyces sp. HSS9-12
CTTGGCGGTCGTGACTGCGTGCCTTTTGAAGAATGAGCCTGCGAGTTTGCGGTGTGTTGCGAGGTTAACCCGTGTGGGGTAGCCGTAGCGAAAGCGAGTCCGAAGAGGGCGGTTGAGTAGCATGCCCAAGACCCGAAGCGGAGTGATCTAGCCATGGGCAGGGTGAAGCGCGGGTAAGACCGCGTGGAGGCCCGAACCCACCAGGGTTGAAAACCTGGGGGATGACCTGTGGTTAGGGGTGAAAGGCCAATCAAACTCCGTGATAGCTGGTTCTCCCCGAAATGCATTTAGGTGCAGCGTCGTGTGTTTCTTGCCGGAGGTAGAGCACTGGATAGGCGATGGGCCCTACCGGGTTACTGACCTTAGCCAAACTCCGAATGCCGGTAAGTGAGAGCGCGGCAGTGAGACTGTGGGGGATAAGCTCCATGGTCGAGAGGGAAACAGCCCAGAGCATCGACTAAGGCCCCTAAGCGTACGCTAAGTGGGAAAGGATGTGGAGTCGCAGAGACAACCAGGAGGTTGGCTTAGAAGCAGCCATCCTTGAAAGAGTGCGTAATAGCTCACTGGTCAAGTGATTCCGCGCCGACAATGTAGCGGGGCTCAAGCGTACCGCCGAAGTCGTGTCACTCGGATGTGAGGCCTAACGGCTGTCCGGGTGGGTAGGGGAGCGTCGTGTGCCGGGTGAAGCAGCCGTGTAAGCGAGTTGTGGATGGTTCACGAGTGAGAATGCAGGCATGAGTAGCGATACACACGTGGGAAACGTGTGCGCCGATTGACTAAGGGTTCCTGGGTCAAGCTGATCTGCCCAGGGTAAGTCGGGACCTAAGGCGAGGCCGACAGGCGTAGTCGATGGACAACCGGTTGATATTCCGGTACCCGTGACAGTGCGTCAACGCTGAATCCTCGAATGCTAAGGCCGCGAAGCTGGTGTGTTCCTTCGGGAGC
>NZ_JBUEGC010000124.1:0-944 GCF_054963655.1 Streptomyces sp. HSS9-12
GGTCGTCGTGGTCTTGTCCGGCGCGTGCGTGAGGTCGTCGATGCCCGCGGAGGCGGAGGTCATCACGGCTTCGGTGCGCAGCGGGTTGATCTCCGAGACCGCGCCGACGAACGTGGTCTTGCCCACGCCGAAGCCCCCCGCCACCACGATCTTCGCGGACGTGGTGGAGCGGGCCGCACCGCTAGAGCTTCCGAAGTCCACTGAGCACCCTTTCGAGCAGTGTCACGTCAGGCTGACCACCGGCGGACTCGTCACCGCCGGGCTGATGGATGGCGACAAGCCCGGCCTCGGCCAAGTCGGCGACGAGGATGCGGGCCACGCCCAGGGGGATGGTGAGCAGGGCGGAGATCTCAGCGACCGACTTGATCTCCCGGCAGAGGTGGCAGATGCGTTGGTGCTCTGGGAGCTGTCCCTGCAACTGGGACGGCGTCGCCGTCGTGTGCACCAGCGCCTCGATGGCGAGCTGGTACCGCGGCCGTGTCCGGCCCCCGGTCATGGCGTACGGGCGGACCAGCGGGTTGTGCGCCTGGCCGCCGCCCCCAGAGGACCCCTGAGGCGTCTGCCGCTGCGGCGGCATCGGCTGCAGACGGGGCGCCGCCGGCGGCTGCCGGTACTGGTCGTACCCGTACGGCTGCTGCGAATGCGGAGGCTGCTGCTGGTGCTGAGGCTCCGGAGGCATCCGGTGGCTGGGCGAGGAGGGGAAGTTGAAGCGGTTCGTCGACGACTCACCCTGCGGCTGGTGCTGATGCCCGCCGCTATAGGGGTAGCCGCCTGGGGGGGTTGCCACGTTTCTCCTCCTCCAACTGCCTGTTGCTGAGCCCTGCTGTGGTGGCCGCGCCACCGCACCTTAATGGTGCGGTAGCGCAAAACGCACCCTTGTCTGCTAGTTGAGAAGGCTGCCTTGGAGCTCGGCACGCAGGTCCGGGGTGAGGACGTTGCCCGCA
>NZ_JBUEGC010000125.1:0-798 GCF_054963655.1 Streptomyces sp. HSS9-12
CGCGGGGAACTACTGGTGCTCGGAGCGGACGATGTACCGGATTCTGTCCGCCGCCGGGCAGAACGGCGAACGCCGCCGCCAGGCCACCCACCCGGCCAGGACGATCCCCGAGCTGACGGCGACCGGCCCCTCGCAGGTCTTCACCTGGGACATCACGAAGCTGCCCGGGCCGGAGAAGGGCATCTGGTACCACGCCTACGTCATCATCGACATCTTCAGCCGCTACATCGTCGGCCACACCGTCGAGCGGGCCGAAACGGCTGAGCGGGCCGAGGAGCTGATCCGCGAGACGATCGAGCGCAACGGCATCGTGCCCGAGACGGTGCACGCGGACCGTGGCACCTCGATGACCAGCAAGAAGGTGTCCCAACTACTGACCGACCTCGGCATCACCAGGAGCCACTCACGCCCCAGGGTCAGCAACGACAACCCGTACTCGGAAAGCCAGTTCAGGACCACGAAGTACGCCGCCGACTACCCGGAACGTTTCGATTCGCTGGCCCATGCCCGGGAGTGGATGGACGCCTTCATCACCTACTACAACCACGACCACAGGCACTCCGGGATCGGCCTGCACACCCCCGCCTCCGTCCACTTCGGCACTGCGGAGGAGGTCCGCGACCAACGGGCTGTCGCTCTCGCCGAGGCATACGAACGCCACCCAGAACGCTTCGCTCGCCGACCGAAGCCACCCGAGATACCCGGCCGGGTCTGGATCAACGACCCTGCCAAACGAAGGCAACCCGAGCCACAAGGTTCATAGCGCCGCGAACGTCTCATTTGACTTGACAACTACCG
>NZ_JBUEGC010000126.1:0-781 GCF_054963655.1 Streptomyces sp. HSS9-12
CTGAACTGGCGTCCAGAGTTCACAGTCTCCCACCTATCCTACACAAGCCGAACCGAACACCAATATCAAGCTGTAGTAAAGGTCCCGGGGTCTTTCCGTCCTGCTGCGCGAAACGAGCATCTTTACTCGTAGTGCAATTTCACCGGGCCTATGGTTGAGACAGTCGAGAAGTCGTTACGCCATTCGTGCAGGTCGGAACTTACCCGACAAGGAATTTCGCTACCTTAGGATGGTTATAGTTACCACCGCCGTTTACTGGCGCTTAAGTTCTCAGCTTCGCCCACCCGAAGATGAGCTAACCGGTCCCCTTAACGTTCCAGCACCGGGCAGGCGTCAGTCCGTATACATCGCCTTACGGCTTCGCACGGACCTGTGTTTTTAGTAAACAGTCGCTTCTCGCTGGTCTCTGCGGCCACCACCAGCTCAGGGAGCTACGTCCCATCACCAGCAATGGCCCCCCTTCTCCCGAAGTTACGGGGGCATTTTGCCGAGTTCCTTAACCATAGTTCACCCGAACGCCTCGGTATTCTCTACCTGACCACCTGAGTCGGTTTAGGGTACGGGCCGCAACAGCACTCACTAGAGGCTTTTCTCGGCAGCATAGGATCATCCACTTCACCATAATCGGCTCGGCATCAGGTCTCAGACACATGCCAGGCGGATTTGCCTACCTGGCGTCCTACACCCTTACCCCGGGACAACCACCGCCCGGGCTGGACTACCTTCCTGCGTCACCCCATCGCTCACCTACTACCACGTTGGACCGGCGACTCCACCAGCA
>NZ_JBUEGC010000127.1:0-770 GCF_054963655.1 Streptomyces sp. HSS9-12
CGCGGGCAACGTCCTCACCCCGGAGCTCCGCGCGGAACTCCAAGGCAGCCTTCTCAACTGATCTGAGCCGAACTGTGACCCCTCACACCGCACAGTCCAATCCGACCGACCGCGTAGGCCGCGCGCCCATCCCCCCCACCGGCCCGCCAGACGACGATCCGTTGGCCTCACCGGAGGATTCATGACCACGCCCCCCGTTCCCGGCCCGTACGGCGGCCATTACGCGCCGTACGGGGATGATGAGGGCGATCAGCCGCTCGTACGGCCGTATGCCATGACCGGGGGCCGGACGCGGCCGCGGTACCAGCTCGCCATCGAGGCACTGGTCAGCACGACCGCCGACCCGGCCCGCCTGGGCGTCCTGCTGCCCGAGCACCAGCGGATCTGCCATCTGTGCCGGGAGGTCAAGTCAGTGGCGGAGGTGTCGGCGCTGCTGGCGATACCGCTCGGCGTGGCGCGGATCCTGGTCGCCGACCTGGCCGAGGCCGGAATGGTGGCCATCCATCAGCCGGGCGGCAGCGAGGACCCCGGCGGCACGCCCGATGTGACACTGCTCGAAAGGGTGCTCAGTGGACTTCGGAAGCTCTAGCGGTGCGGCCCGCTCCACCACGTCCGCGAAGATCGTGGTGGCGGGTGGCTTCGGCGTGGGCAAGACCACGTTCGTCGGTGCGGTTTCGGAGATCAACCCGCTGCGCACCGAAGCCGTGATGACCTCCGCTTCGGCGGGCATCGACGATCTGAGCCACGTCCAGGACAAGACGACCACCACG
>NZ_JBUEGC010000128.1:0-767 GCF_054963655.1 Streptomyces sp. HSS9-12
GGGAGTCGTCGTTGAAATACCACTCTGGTCGTGCTGGATGTCTAACCTGGGTCCGTGATCCGGATCAGGGACAGTGTCTGGTGGGTAGTTTAACTGGGGCGGTTGCCTCCTAAAGGGTAACGGAGGCGCCCAAAGGTTCCCTCAGCCTGGTTGGCAATCAGGTGTTGAGTGTAAGTGCACAAGGGAGCTTGACTGTGAGACTGACGGGTCGAGCAGGTACGAAAGTAGGGACTAGTGATCCGGCGGTGGCTTGTGGAAGCGCCGTCGCTCAACGGATAAAAGGTACCCCGGGGATAACAGGCTGATCTTCCCCAAGAGTCCATATCGACGGGATGGTTTGGCACCTCGATGTCGGCTCGTCGCATCCTGGGGCTGGAGTCGGTCCCAAGGGTTGGGCTGTTCGCCCATTAAAGCGGTACGCGAGCTGGGTTTAGAACGTCGTGAGACAGTTCGGTCCCTATCCGCTGTGCGCGTAGGAGTCTTGAGAAGGGCTGTCCCTAGTACGAGAGGACCGGGACGGACGAACCTCTGGTGTGCCAGTTGTCCTGCCAAGGGCATGGCTGGTTGGCTACGTTCGGGAGGGATAACCGCTGAAAGCATCTAAGCGGGAAGCCTGCTTCGAGATGAGGACTCCCACCCACTTGATGGGGTAAGGCTCCCAGTAGACGACTGGGTTGATAGGCCGGATATGGAAGCCGGGTGACCGGTGGAGTTGACTGGTACTAATAGGCCGAGGGCTTGTCCTCAGATGCTCGCGTCCACTGTGT
>NZ_JBUEGC010000129.1:0-724 GCF_054963655.1 Streptomyces sp. HSS9-12
GTGTTCTGCCAGGCGTTTCGCGGCGTGCTGTGGTTCGCGGGGGAGAGCCACCAGTGCGCGGGGCGGGTCAGGGTCGGGGGAGCTTGGTGCTCCTGATGAGACGCCATTGTCCTGGGAGGTTCAGCCGACGTGGACGTGGGGCCGGCGGCTGCGGTCGGGTTCGGCTTCGCGCAGCACCTCGCGGGTGACGGGTGCGACCTCTCCCTGGCCGAAGAGGAAGAACCGCAGGAACTGGGCGAGCGGGTTGCCTTCGGTCCACTCGAAGTAGATGTGCGGACGCTGGCCGGTCTGATCCCGTACGTGCAGGAGCAGCGCGGCCAGGGCGTTGGGAACGGTGGAGCTCTCGAGCGTCAGCACACGGTAGCGGTCGTGCATGATCTCGCCGCGCACGCGCAGTTCGCTCTCGAATTCGGACGGGTCGCCGATTGTGACCTCGACGAAGACGAAGTCGTCCTCGACCGGGATGTCGTTGTCCTCCCGGATCTGATGGAGCTTGTCGCGGTACTCGGCCGCATCCCGGGCGTCGGGCTCGTTCGCGATGAACCGGATCCGACGGTGGGCCATGTCGCGGATGAAAAGCTCGGCCAAGACGTCGAGCAACACACCGGTGACCCGCAGTTCGAAGGCGCGAAGGGCCCGCGACAGCAGGGAGATCACCAGGATCCCGGTGATGAAGCAGGCGCCGATCTTCACACCGTCCGGCCGCTCCACGACGTTCGCGCCG
>NZ_JBUEGC010000130.1:0-710 GCF_054963655.1 Streptomyces sp. HSS9-12
CCGGGGTCGGCGCCGGCCATGAGGGCTTCGGCTTTGGATTCCATCATGGTGGCGAGGTGGGCGCTGGAGTCGGTCGGCAGCCCGATGTAGGCGTCGAGGCCGAGGGGACCCGCGAGGTGGCGGGCGAAGTAACGGCCCACTGTCAGGCCGGTGCGGCGTCGTATGAGTTCGCTCAGGAGGTGTCCGTAGGTGGTGGCGTGGTAGCCGTGCGCGGTGTCGGGCTCCCATTCCGGGCGGGCCGCGGCGAGTGCTTCGGCCACGGGGGTGTGGGCGCGCAGCGCGGTGAGCGTGAGCGGGGCGTGGTCGAGGCAGACGACCCCGGAGCGGTGGGAGAGGATCATGCGGGGGGTAATGGTGGCTTTGCCGTGGGCGGCGAACTCCGGCCAGTGAACGGCGACCGGCTCGTCCAGGTCGAGACCCTGCTTTTCCCATAGGTGCAGGAAGGCGGCGGTGACCAGTGCCTTCGTTGGGGAGGCGAGCACCGCGAGGGTGTCGGCCCGCCAGGGGTCGGTGTGGTCGGGGTCGGCCCAGCCGCCCCACAGGTCTACCACTGGACGACCCCGGTGGTAGACGCAGACGGCCGCGCCCATCTCTTCGCCCGATGCGAAGTTGTCCTCGAAGGCGCGCTTGACCTCCGCGAACGCGTCCTCGGTCAGCCCTGCCTGGGGGTATTGCTGCACAGTCATCCGTCCTTCACGCGGGGAGAGAGG
>NZ_JBUEGC010000131.1:0-671 GCF_054963655.1 Streptomyces sp. HSS9-12
TCGGCCAGGAGGTGCCCGATGACGTGCGGTTGGTCGCCGGACACCGGAAGTGGAAAGCATCTCTCTGCATTGAAATGAACCGCGCCCTGGACAACGCCTACTGGGACGCCCAGGGCTACAAGTCCTTTACCGGGTTGTGGCAGCGTCTCAGGACCGCCTGAGATCAACTGAACGAACCGCCGGATGCGAGGCCCGCATGTCCGGTGGTGTGGGAGGGGGGCCGGGAGAACCGGCCTCCCTACCCGATCATCCTGAGTAGGGCGGCGCGGAGCGCCGCCGCGTCGTTTCGGATTGCTCCCATGATGGAGCTCCGCTCAGTCCGGGTGCTTCTGGTTCTCGATGTACTCCTTGACCACGGACAGCGGTGCCCCACCGCAGGACCCGGCGAAGTAGGAGGGCGACCAGAAGTGCTCGCCCCACAGGTACTTGCGGACGTGCGCGGGGAACTCCTGGCGGAGGCGGCGAGCGGAGACGCCTTTGAGGCTGCCGACGAGCCGGGAGAGGGCAACGGACGGCGGGTAGTGCACGAGCAGGTGGATGTGATCGGTCTCGCCGTTGAACTCGCGCAGTTCCGCGCCGAAGTCTTCGCAGACCTTCCGCATGATCTCTTCGCACCTGGTGAGGATGGCGTCGGTGAAGACGCCGCGCCGGTATTTCGGTGTGAAGACCAA
>NZ_JBUEGC010000132.1:0-608 GCF_054963655.1 Streptomyces sp. HSS9-12
TACAAGGGCAACGACCGAGTGATCGGTGCCGACCTGCACAATGAGCCGCGTGGCCAGGCCACCTGGGGCGACGGCAACCCGAAGACCGACTGGAAGATGGCCGCGGAGAAGGCGGGTAACCTGATCCACTCCGTCAACCCGAAGTGGCTGATCTTCGTCGAGGGTGTCGACAAGTTCAAGGACGAGTCGTTCTGGTGGGGCGGTGAGCTCCGGGGTGCCAAGCAGCACCCGGTGAAGCTCAAGCAGCCCAACAAGGTCGTCTACTCGGCGCACGAGTACGGCCCGGGTGTCTACAACCAGAACTGGTTCATGGACAAGAACTTCCCGAACAACATGCCGGGCATCTGGAAGAAGCACTTCGGCTTCATGAAGGAAGACAACGTCGGCCCGCTGCTGATCGGTGAGTTCGGTGGCCGCAAGACCGCTGGTAAGAGCACCGAGGCCGTGTGGCAGAACAAGCTGATGGACTACATGAAGAAGCACAACATCAGCTACACCTACTGGTCCTGGAACCCGAACTCGGGTGACACCGGTGGCGTCCTGAAGGACGACTGGAAGACCGTGGACCAGAACAAGGTGAAGATGCTCTCCAAGTACCAGTCGCCGCT
>NZ_JBUEGC010000133.1:0-577 GCF_054963655.1 Streptomyces sp. HSS9-12
TGAGAGGGCGGTATGTAAGTGCATAGGCGATTTGCCGTCACCTGAACGTGTGGCAGCACGGTATCCCGGCCGGTCGGCGGGCTCGGGCGTGCTGGGCTGAGCACCGTGAGCGAGCGCAAGCCCTACAAGACCGACCTGTCCGACGAGCAGTGGGCGCTTGTCGAGCCGGTGATCGCCGCATGGAAGGCCGCACACCGCTCAGTCAGCGGTCACCAGGGCCGGTACGAGATGCGGGAGATGGTCAACGCGCTCCTCTACCAGGGCCGCACCGGCTGCCAGTGGGACTTGCTTCCGCACGACCTGCCGCCGCGCGGTGCGGTGATGTACTACTTCACCAAGTGGCGCGATGACGGCACCGACCAGACCATCCACGACCTGCTGCGCTGGCAGGTGCGGGAGAAGGCGCGGCGGAAGGCGGACCCGAGTCTGGTGGTACTCGACACCCAGAGCGTGCACGCGGCGGCTGGGGTGCAAGTACCGGGCCGCAAGCGCGGCCTGGCCGTTGACGTGCTGGGCCTGGTGATCGCGGTGGTGGTGCTCGCCGCGTCGGTGCACGACAATGCCGCTGGCATCGCGC
>NZ_JBUEGC010000134.1:0-558 GCF_054963655.1 Streptomyces sp. HSS9-12
CCCTCTCTGTCAGCCTGTGGTGAGACGGCCCGATTATTCGGGTTAGTGTGTGGGGCACGACAGGAGACGCACTACTGATGACCAGCACTGAGCCCGTCGGGTCCGACCCGGCACCGAGGCCGAAGCGCCGCACCTTCACCTCGGAGTACAAATTGCGGATCGTCGCCGAGTACGACGCCGCGCCTCGCAACGAGAAGGGCGCGGTCCTGCGCCGTGAGCGCCTGTTCCACTCGCATGTCACCGAGTGGCGGGCCGCCCGGGACGCGGGGGCCCTGGAGAAGCTGGTCGACCGGCGGACGAGCCCGGCCCGTGCGAAGAAGTCCGCCGCGGAGGTGGAAAACGAGAAGCTGCGCCGCCGGGTCGAGCGCCTGGAGAAGGACCTGGCCCGTAACAAGGCCGCCCTCGAGGTGATGGGAAAAGCCTCCGCGCTCTTGGAAATGCTCTCCGAGAGCGCGGACTGAAGCCTGCCGCCGACCCGGTCCTGGACATCGCGTTCAGCGGTGTCGCGGACCAGTTGGGCATCACCGCGGCCTGCCGGCTGACCGGGCGGTCCCGCGC
>NZ_JBUEGC010000135.1:0-519 GCF_054963655.1 Streptomyces sp. HSS9-12
GCGTCACCCTCGTCCTGATCGCATTGCTGGGCGGGGTGTTCCTCAAGGGCTTCACCGAGGCGATCGGCATCGCCGTGGCGCTCGTGGGGATCTACCTGGCCCTGAACGCCATCGTGGTGGCGGTGGGGCTGTGGCATGTGATCACCGCACCGCATGTGATCCCCGACTGGTCGCAGGCGCTGACCACGCAGCATGGCAGCCCGCTCCTGATGATCGGGCTGGCCTTGATCGTCTTTCCGAAGCTGGCCCTGGGCCTTTCGGGCTTCGAGACCGGTGTGGCGGTCATGCCGCACATCGAGGGGGACCCCGGCGATACGGAGGAGCGTCCCCTCGGACGCATCAGGGGGGCAAAGAAGCTGCTGACCACCGCGGCGCTGATCATGAGCGTCTTCCTCATCACCACCAGCTTCATCACCACGCTGCTCATCCCCGCACGGGAGTTCCAGTCAGGCGGGGAGGCCAACGGGCGCGCACTGGCGTATCTGGCACACGAGTACCTGGGCTCCACCTTCGGCAGCC
>NZ_JBUEGC010000136.1:0-519 GCF_054963655.1 Streptomyces sp. HSS9-12
TCATCACTCTGGGGCTCATCGCAATGCTCGGTGCGGTATTCCTCAAGGGCTTCACCGAGGCGATCGGCATCGCCGTGGCGCTCGTGGGGACCTACCTGGCCCTGAACGCCATCGTGGTGGCGGTGGGGCTGTGGCATGTGATCACCGCGCCGCATGTGATCCCCGACTGGTCGCAGGCGCTGACCGCCCAGCACGGCGACCCGCTGCTCATGATCGGCTTGGCCCTCGTGGTCTTCCCGAAGCTGGCCCTGGGCCTGTCCGGATTCGAGACCGGCGTGGCCGTCATGCCGCACATCGAGGGTGCCGCCGACGACACGGAGGAACGGCCTGCCGGGCGCATCCGGGGGACGAAGAAGCTGCTGACCACCGCGGCGCTGATCATGAGTGCCTTCCTCATCACCACCAGCTTCATCACGACTCTGCTCATCCCGGAGCAGGAGTTCCGGCCGGGCGGGGAGGCCAACGGGCGCGCACTGGCGTATCTGGCGCACGAGTACCTGGGCTCCATCTTCGGGAGCA
>NZ_JBUEGC010000137.1:0-506 GCF_054963655.1 Streptomyces sp. HSS9-12
GTCTGCGGGCCGCGCTCGAGCAGCTCGCGGTGCAGGCGCCGGACTGGCTGCTGCGGCTGGTCGAGCCGGAGTGGGACAAGCGCTACGGCCGCAAGGTGGAGATCGGGAAAGTCCCCGGCGGGAAGGCCGGTGTGGTCGCGCTGGCCGAGACGTTCGGCCGGGACGGGCACAAACTCCTGACCGCGCTGTGGGCGCCAACCACCCCGCCACGGCTGCGGACACTCGCCCAGGTGGAGATCCTGCGGCGGGTGTGGGTTCACCACTACTACTGGGACGCCCGCGGGAAGCTTCGGTGGCGTGACGGGCACGCGCTGCCGCCCGCGTCGCTGCGGTTCGACTCCCCGTACGACACCGACGCCCACTACTGCGTCAAGCGGGACACCGCCTGGTCGGGGTACCGCACCCACTTCACGGAGACGTGCACCGAGAGCCTGCCGGAGGTGGTGGTGCACGTGGCCACCACGATCGCCCCGGTCCAGGACGGCGAGCTCACCGACCAGATCCAC